>JAEHCY010000043.1 GCA_016880695.1 Chromatiaceae bacterium
CAGTCGTTTCTCATCGAGAAAGCGGTAGCCCTCGCCCATCGCCTCCTGCTCGTCCTTGAGCTCAAGGTAGGCGATGCGGGTGGGGGGCAGATCCAGGGCCACCGGCCTAGCCTCCCAGGTGCTCGCGGATCTGGCGCTCGCTCAGGCGGTGCAGCTCGCCCTGGGGCAACAGGCACAGGGCCGCCCACCCCGCCTCCAGGCTCTCGGCCAGGGTGCGTCGCTCCCGATGGCTGATCACGTTGACCTCGAAATGGTCACCGAACGCGAGGTAGCTCCGGTCCATGGCGGACAGACCCTCCTCGCCCACCACACCGGCGAGCACCCGGGTCTGCTGCGCCTGGGCATAGGCGGCATAGAGCTGCGCTGCCAGGGCGGGATGGTCGGGATGGGTCATGCCCTCGCCGGTTCCATCCTTCATCAGGCGCGACAGGCTGGGCAACAGCTTCATCGGGGGGTAGAGGTCGCGCCGGTGCAGCTCCCGGCTGAGCACGATCTGACCCTCGGTGATGTAACCGGTGAGGTCCGGGATCGGGTGGGTGATATCGTCCGAGGGCATGGTGAGAATGGGCACCTGGGTGAGCGACCCCGGCAGGCCGCGGATGCGCCCGGCCCGCTCGAACAGGGAGGCCAGATCCGAGTAGAGATAGCCGGGGTAACCCTTGCGGCCAGGAATTTCGCCGCGACTGGCGGAGACCTCGCGCAGGGCCTCGCAGTAGTTAGTCATGTCGGTGAGAATCACCAGCACCTGCTTGCCCTCGACAAAGGCCAGGTACTCCGCGGCGGTCAGGGCGAAGCGGGGCGTCAGCAGGCGCTGGGCGCTCGCGTCGCTGGCCAGGTTGAGAAACAGCACGGTCCGCGCGAGGGCCCCGCTACGCTCCATCTCCGCGCGGAAGCCCTCCGCGCTGTCGTGGGGGATACCCAGGCCGGCGAAGACGATGGCGAAATCCGCCCCCTCCCCCGGCAGGCGGGCGTGGCAGCAGAGGTCCACCGCGATGCGGTCGTGGGGCAGACCGCCACCGGAGAACACCGGCAGCTTCTGACCCCGGACCAGGCTGTTCAGCAGGTCGATGGCGGTGAACCCGGTCTCCAGGAACTCGCGCGGTGCCTCGCGCGCGGCGGGATTGATCGGCAGCCCATCGACCCGGAAGGAGCGCTCCGCCCCCAGCGGCGGGCCACCATCGATGGGCTGCCCCACGCCGTTGAACACCCGGCCCAGGATGCCAGGACCCACCTGAAACCGCAGCGGCTCGCCGAGAAAGCGGATGCGGGTGCCCGCAAGCCCGAGCCCGGCGGTGTCGTCCAGCACCTCGAGCACGATCGATCCCTCATCGAGCAGGGCCACACGGCCCAGCCGGCGGACCCCATCGGAGCCCTCCACCTCGACCGCCTCATTGAGCCCCACGTCCACCGCCCGGCGGAGAAACAGCAGCGGGCCCTCCACACCCAGGGCAATGTCTTCACCGACCAGACGCGCATACATGGGTAGGCCCCCTCGCCCCGTCGCTCAGGCGGTGGCCGCACGCGCGTCGCGCAGACGCTCCAGGGTGGCCGAGATCTCCCGATCGAGGGCCGAGAAACCCTCCGAGTCGCCTTCTGGGATGTCCTCACCCATGCGCATCAGGCGGCGATACAGCGGCAACTCGGCCAGGGCCTCGGGCGGCACCCCCAGGGCCAAGGCATCCTGGGCGGCGTCGAGGAAGTGACCGATCAGCCGCATCATCGCCGCCTGCCGGGCGGGGGTGGCATAACGGTCGTTGGCGGAAAAGGCCGATTGGCGCAGGAACCCCTCGTTGACCAGTTGCGCGCACACCAGCACCAGGCGCTGCGCCGGGGGCATCGCCTCCTTGCCGATGATGCGCGCCATCCGCTCGAGCCGCGCCGCATCCTCCAACAGCGCGAGGAAGCGGCGCCGCAGCTCCTCCCAGCGAGTGCAGCCCACGGCGTGCCACCAGCGAGCCATGCCGGGCGCCGCCAGGCTGTAGGACTGCAGTGGATGGATAGCGGGATAAAACCGGGCCTGGGCCCGGTGGGCATCCAGTGTCCAGAGGCAGTTCACATAGCGCCGGGTGTGGCTGGTGACCGGCTCGGAGAAGTCCCCCGAGGGCGGACTCACGGCCCCGAGAATGGTCACCGAGCCCCTGGCGCCGCCCAGGGTGCGCACCTGCGCCGCCCGCTCGTAGAACGCCGCGATCCGGCTGCTGAGATAGGCCGGATAGCCGCTCTCGCTCGGCAACTCCCCAAGGCGCCCAGACACCTCGCGCAGGGCCTCCGCCCAACGGCTGGTGGAATCCGCCATCAGCGCCACGTGCAGGCCCTGGTCGCGGAAGTACTCGGCCACGGTCACCCCCGAGTAGATGCTGGCCTCCCGCGCCGAGACCGACATGTTAGAGGTGTTGGCGATGATCACGCTGCGCTCCAACAGGGGTCGGCCGCTGCGGGGGTCTTCCAGGTGGCGGAACTCCTCAAGCAGGCCCGCCATCTCATTGCCCCGCTCGCCACAGCCGACGTAGACGATGATATCGGCGTTGCACCACTTGGCGATGGTCTCCAACAGGATGGTCTTGCCGGTGCCGAATCCCCCGGGGATCGCCGCGGTGCCACCCCGAGCGACGGGAAACAGGCAATCGACGATACGTTGTCCGGTGATCATGGGCTCATCGGCATGCAGTCGCAGGTGCACCGGTCGGGGCGTTCGCACCGGCCAGCGCTGGACCAGACCGATCTCCTGCTCGCCTCCGTCGGGCCCCCGCAGCCGGCACAGCGGCTCGTCCTCGGCGTAGCTGCCTTCAGCGGCGATCCAGACCACCACCCCGTCCGGCAGATGGGGCGGCACCAGGCAATGCTGCACCAGTCGGGTGCCATTCTCCACCGCGCCCACCACGCCCCCGCCACTGAGGGTCGCCTGCAGGCCAACGCTGGGCCGGAACCGGAAGCGCCCCGGCGCCGTCTCCCCCAGGCCCGGCTTCACGTAGGCGCCCTGCGCCGGATCGTCGATGCGGCGCAGCAGCCCATCGAAGATGCCCCCCAGCAGGCCCGGACCCAAAGGCACCCCGAGCGGTTGACCGGTGCCCCGGACCTCCCAGCCGGGACGAAGACCACTGGGGTCCTCATACACCTGCACCAGGATCTCCTCGCGACTGAGGCGAATCACCTCCCCCAGCAGCCCCTGCTCACCCACGCGCACCGCTTCGCGCAGCACGAACGGCCCGCTGGGACGTGCGCGCAGCACCGGCCCGCTGGTCCAGTGGACCCGGGCCTCGCTCATGCCTCGCCCCCGCGCTGCAGCAGGCCCAGGAGCCGCGCCTCAAGCCGCCGGCGATCGGCCAGGAGCCCATCGAGGGTGGCATCGAGCAGGGCGTCGCCGCTGCGGATCAGGAGTCCCGCCTCCAGGGTGGCATCGAGGCCGAACCGGGGCGGCTGGGCGAGCCCTGGCGCAAGCGCGGCGCGCAGACGCGCCTGCTCGTCGGTCCCCAGGTGCGGGGGATGCTCGATCAGCCACTGCTGGGACGGCAGACTGCGCTGCGCCTCCTCCACCGCCCGCAGTACCCAGGCCCAGCGGCCCTCGGGGTACTGCCAGCGTTGCAGCAGGGCTTCTCGCAACCCCGGCCAGGCGGCCTCCAGCAGCTGCCAATGCAGGCCCTCGATATGGCGGCGCTCGCGGGTGGCGAGCGCGGCCTTGGCCGCCTCGATTCGGCTCCGCACCCGCGCCCGCTCGGCCTGGACCTGCTGGTGCAGGTGGTCCCGGGCCGAGCGGTAGACCCGCCGCAGGAGATCCCGCGCCGCCCCCTCGGCCTCCGCCACCAGCCGGCGGCATTCCTCCGCCTGGTATTGCTCCACCAGACTGAGCAAGCGGCCCTCGCGCTCCCCGAGTGTCATTCCGCCATCCCCAACTGCCGCCGCAGGCGCGCGCCCAGATCCGGCGGCTCGCGGCGATGGCGCACATCCGGGATGACCACCAGCAACGGCCGGGGCTGCGCCAGCGCCTGCTCCAGCTCCCGGGGCGGGAGCCGCGCCGCGCGCTCGGCGGTGATCATCAGGATCTCGCTGCGGGCGAGGAGCGCCCGGAAGCAGGCAGGGACCTCGGCGTCCTCGGGCACCTGCACCTCCAAGCCCGCGAGGCGAAAACCCGCGGCGGTCACCTCATCGGCGATGAGTGCGCACAGGGTCATGCGGCGAGACGGTTCAAGATCAGCACCGAGACGATGACGCCGTAGATCGCGATGCCCTCAGCCAGACCCACCAGAATCAGCAGCCGTCCGAACAGCTCGGGTTTCTCTGCCAGCGCACCGATGGCTGCGCTGCCCAGGGCAGCCACGGCATAGGCGGCACCGAGCGAGGACAGACCGGTGGCCAGGGCGGCGGCAAAATAGCCCCACTGCCAAACCGCCGCCTCGCGCGGCATCCCGGAAACGGCCTCACCCCCCGCCACCGCCGGCGGCTGCCACAGGAGCAGGCTGCTCAGGGCGGCCAGCAGGGCCACCCCAACCAGCGTGAAGGAGACCAAAAGCACCTTTCTATTCATGGACCACTCCCGCTTACCGATCACTCAAACACCGCCCCGCGCCGGTCCCGGCTGCAGACCAACCTCCTCCGGCGGCACCGCGAGCGGACGAAACACCCGCCCCTTTCCCTCCAAAAAGCGCACGAAGAACTCGAACAGCACCAGGCGGGTGGTCTGAATCGACACCACCAAGCCTTCGAGGCCGATCACCAGCAGATTCCCGAGCACCAGCACCAAGGCCGCACCCACCCCAGAGCCCACCACCTCGGCCAGGGCTACGAAGGCGGAGCAGAGCGCGGCGTGGGCCAGGGCAAAGGCACCCACCCGCGCGAAGGATAGGGTATTGACCAGGATCTGCAACCCGCCCTCGGCCAGGTGCGCCGCGGCCGCCAGCACGCCCGTCGCCCGCCGATGCAGCCAGTAGGCGCCCGCGAGACACCAGAGCGCGCCTA
Source organism: Chromatiaceae bacterium (assembly GCA_016880695.1). Lineage (GTDB taxonomy): Bacteria > Pseudomonadota > Gammaproteobacteria > Chromatiales > Chromatiaceae > JAEHCY01. Next base: position 4,954 of record JAEHCY010000043.1, read on the forward strand.
GCAGCGCCAGCCAGAGCGATCCGCTGTCCCACCAGGCACCCACCGCCCCCAGATACAGGACCAGAAAGCCCGCCTCGGTGGCCAACCAGTCGGCCCAACGCCCGCCCCACCAGGCCCCCAGCCCGCGCAGGAGCTGCCCCAGACTCAGCAGCGCCACGGCAAAACCCAGGGGAACCACCAGCACCCCCACCGGGTCCTCGAGCGGCCGTAGCCACAGGGCCGGGATCAGGTGCTCCAGACCGAACAGGCTACCGAACAGGAGCCCGAACAGGCTGGCCGAGACGCCGCCAAAGATCAGCAAGGGGGCGAAGGCAAAGCGGCCCCGCAACCCAAGCCCCACGCCCAGCAGCACCAGCCCCTGCCCCAGGTCGCCGAACATATAGCCAAACAGCAGGGGCGCCACCGCGGCGAGCAGGGGGGTGGGATCGGCCTCGTCGTGCGCGGGCACCCCCAGCGCCCGGGCAAA
>JAEHCY010000004.1 GCA_016880695.1 Chromatiaceae bacterium
CTGACATTGCCTTGCAGTGTCATCTTGTTGAATTCAGGGTAGGTTATGCCGCCACCTTCTTTCACCGATCGCGCCCCAAGGGCTGTCAGCGGGGCATCGGGAAGTGAGCAGGGGTCTGGTGCGCCGATTCGAGGAGTGCAGCGATTGGGTGGAGGTGGCTGTCCAGAGGACCGAGAGCGAAGCGCCGCCCCCGAGCGTGAGGGCTCAGGCGCGACGCTTGGGTTTAAGGGGGTCTTGCGAATGGTGCCGAGGAGAGGACTTGAACCTCCACGAGCTTTCGCCCACATGGACCTGAACCATGCGCGTCTACCAATTCCGCCACCTCGGCAGGGTGCGGTGAGGCGATCGAGACCGCCTCAGGCGAGGCGAGAAATTTACTGAGACACCCGGCGAATGTCAACGGTAAAATATAGTTTTTCCACATGTACTAATAGAGTTGATCGTGGTCTTAAATCGACGGAATCGAAAAGCTAAACAACTGGATCCCCACCGTGAGCGCGAAGCTCGCAAGTATCCGAACCCCATCCCCAGTCGCGAATTCATCCTGCAGGTGCTCGCTGAGGCAGGGGTACCCCTGACCTTCGAGCAGATCGGCAACACCCTGGCACTGAGGTCCGACGAGGATCTGGTCGCGCTCGAGCGGCGCATCGCGGCCATGGAGCGGGATGGGCAACTGGTGCGCAATCGCCGCGGCGCCTACTGCCTGGTGAAGAAGAGCGACCTCATCGCGGGTCGGGTGATCGGGCACCCGGACGGTTTCGGCTTCGTCAAGCCCGACGAGGGTGGCGAGGATCTCTTTCTCAGCCCCAGGGAGATGCGCGCCCTGTTTCACGACGACCGGGTGGTGGCCCGGGTGACGGGGCAGGACCGGCGCGGACGCCTCGAGGGCGAGGTGGTGGAGATCCTGGAGCGTAACACCCCGAGCGTGGTCGGGCGTCTGTACCAGGAAAGCGGCGTGGGTTTTGTGGTGCCGGACAACCCAAGGCTGTCCCACGACATCATCGTGCCCAAGGACTTCCTGGGCGGGGCCCGTCAGGGCCAGATCGTGGTGGCGGAGATCCTCGAGCCGCCTACCAAGCGCACCCAGCCCATCGGACGGGTGGTGGAGGTATTGGGCGACCGAATGGCCCCCGGCATGGAGACCGACATTGCCCTGCGCGCCCACAACGTGCCGGTGGTCTGGCCCGACGAGGTTGCTGCGGAGATCGCCGAGCTGAGGCCCGAGGTGGAGGAGAGCGCCAAGGCCGGCCGCGAGGATCTGCGCGGGATGCCGCTGGTGACCATCGACGGGGCGGATGCCCGCGATTTCGACGACGCAGTGTACTGCGAGCGCAAGCCCAAGGGCTGGCGGCTCCTGGTGTGCATCGCCGATGTCTCCCACTACGTGCGGCCCAACACCGCGCTCGACCGGGAGGCGCTCAATCGGGGGAATTCGGTCTATTTTCCCGATCGGGTGATCCCGATGCTGCCCGAGGTGCTCTCCAATGGGCTGTGCTCGCTGAACCCGGCGGTGGACCGGTTATGCATGGCGTGCGAGCTGTACGTGAGCACCGAGGGACAGATCACCCGTTCCCGCTTCTTCCCTGCGGTGATGCGCTCCCAGGCACGGCTCACCTACGATCAGGTGGCGGCCATGCTGATTGAGGGCGAGCCTGAACTATGCGCCCGCTTTGCCGATCTCCTGCCGTATCTGCACAACCTCTATGGCCTCTTCCAGGTGCTGCTCGCGTCGCGCACGGAGCGCGGTGCCATCGATCTCGACACGGTGGAGACCAAGTTCCGCTTCGATGAGTCCGGTAAGATCGTCGAGATACAGCCCCTGGTGCGCAACGATGCCCATCGCCTCATTGAGGAATGCATGCTCGCGGCCAATGTGGCCGCCGCGCGCCTGCTGGAGCGCAAGCGCATGCCTGCGCTCTACCGCATCCACGAGGGCCCGACCAAGGAGAAGCTCGCCGATCTGCGCCAGTTTCTCAGCGAGCTCGGCCTACAGCTGGCGGGTGGGGAGAAGCCCAAGGCGAGCGATTACGCCGCGCTGCTCGCTCAAGTTCGCGGGCGTCCCGACCAATCGCTCATTCAAACCGTACTCCTGCGCTCCATGGCCCAGGCGATGTACAGCGCCGAAATTCTGGGGCACTTCGGGCTGGCTTACCCGGTTTACACCCATTTCACCTCGCCGATCCGGCGCTATCCGGATCTCCTGGTGCATCGGGCGATTCGCTACGTTCTCGTCAATGGAAAACCGGAGGAGTTCGAGTATCCCAAGCCGAAGGTGCAGGTGATCGGCGAGCACTGCTCGGGGACCGAACGCCGGGCCGACGAGGCCACCCGCGACGCCGAGAACTGGCTCAAGTGCGAGTACATGCAGGACAAGATCGGGGAGGAGTTCTCTGGGCTGATCTCCGGGGTGACCTCATTCGGTATCTTCGTCCAGCTCGAGGACATCTACATCGACGGCCTGGTCCACGTGACCGCCCTCGACAACGACTACTACCACTTCGATCCCGTCGGTCACCGACTCACCGGAGAGCGCACTGGAATGGTGTATCGTCTGGGCGATCCCATCCGCGTGCGTCTGGTGGCGGTCAGTCTCGACGAGCGCAAGATCGACTTCGTCCCCGTCCAATCCACCCCGCACGGCGCAGGCGGGCGCAAGCGTCGGCGTTAGCCGGATCGCCCCAGGCTATGCCAGACCACTGGATCGGTGGCATCCACAGCGTGCGCACGGCGCTGCGCGATGGCGGCCGTGGCCTGGAAGAGATCTGGATGGAGCCCCGCCGGGAGGACCGCCGGCTGCGTGAGCTGCTCGATTTGGCCCGCGCCGTCGGCATCCCCGTACGCCAGGCGCAACCGCGGGAGCTGGACCGGCGGATGCCGGGGATCAATCACCAGGGGGTTGGCGCCCGCTCGCAGGTGCCCACGGCGGGCACCGAGGCGGACCTCGTGCAGATCCTCGGCGCATTGGCGGAACCGGCGTTCCTTTTGGTCCTCGACGGCGTGCAGGACCCCCACAATCTTGGTGCCTGCCTGCGCACCTGTGATGCTGCCGGGGTTCAGGCGCTCATCGTCCCCAAGGACAATGCGGTGGGCCTTACCCCGGTGGTCTGCAAGGTGGCGAGCGGGGCCGCCGGTCGCGTCCCCTTTGTTCAGGTCACCAACCTGGCGCGCACCCTGCGCTGGTTGAAGGACCAAGGGGTGTGGCTGATCGGTACCGATGATGAGGCCGCAGCCTCCCTGTTCCACGCCGACCTCACAGGTCCCCTGGCGCTGGTGATGGGTGGGGAGGAGCGCGGGCTGCGCCGCCTGACGCGCGAGTGCTGCGACGGGCTCGCCAGTCTGCCGATGCGGGGGCAGGTGGAGAGCCTCAACGTGGCGGTGGCCACGGGAATTGCCCTCTACGAGGCCCTGCGCCAACGCTCGCTGTAAACGGGTTCACGCTCCCGGTCGATGGGCCGCGGCGGGCGGTCAGCTCCTCTCAACCGAAACCACCCAAGCCGTCCGCCCCTCCACCCGCCAGCCCACGTTGATGTCGTAAACCCGCAGGCCAAAGTGGCTGCGCTCGGGGTAACGTTCCAGGTAGCCCGGCCGGGGGTCCTGCTGGATCACCTGCTCGATCAACGCGGTGAGCTGCCTTGATCCATCGGGATCGGATCGCTCGACCCCGGCGAGGGCCTCATCCGTGAACCGAACCGCGAGCCCCGCAAGGGTGCTTCCCCGGGCGAAGCCGCCGCGGGCATCGGGGATCGCATCCGTGTAGGGTAGGTAGGGTTTGATGTCGAGTACCGGAGTGCCGTCCACCAAATCGATGCCGCCTAGCCCAAGGGAGACCCGCCCCGCGGCTATGCGCACCTCCAGGAGCTCCACTGCCGAGATGCCAATGGGGTTGGGGCGAAACGGCGAGCGACTGGAGAAAACCCCCACCCGCCGGCGGCCGCCGAGGCGGGGAGGGCGCACAGTGGGACGCCAACCCTCATCGAGGTGGTGATGAAACAGGAAGACGACCCAGATATGGGAGAAGCCCGCGAGCCCTCGCACCGCCTCGGCCCGGGCGAAGGGCCCCACCAGCTCCAGTTCCGCCGTTGCGGCGGGCACCAGGCGCGGCTGCTGAGGTACCCCGAACTTCTCGGGGAAGCAGGAATGGATGATCCCGATGGGTTGGCAGGGGTAGTGCATCGACCCATTATGCCCCAGGGCTCAGCCGTTCTACCCACCTTGGGCACAGGACAGCGATCACTAATCGATGGGGTACCTGCTCACGCCTGAGCGGTTGCGCTAGCCTGTTTGAAAATTGACACCCACGAGGAAACCAGCATGCCATCCGCCGTTGCCACCCTGCGCGCGTGTCTGGCATCACCGGGGATGCGGGTGATGCCCTGCTGCTTCGACGCCCTCTCCGCGCGGCTGATCGAGCAGGGGGGCTTCCCGCTTACCTTCATGAGCGGCTTTGCCGTTGCGGCGGCACGCCTTGCGCTCCCGGATACGGGGCTGATCTCCTATGCCGAGATGCTCGATCAGGGGCGCTCCATCTGCTCGGCCGTCTCCATCCCGGTGATCGGCGACGGAGATACGGGCTACGGCAACCCCGCCAACGTGCGGCGCACGGTGCAGGGCTACGCCGCCGCGGGTTTTGCCGGGATCATGATCGAGGACCAGGTGGCCCCGAAGCGCTGCGGCCACACCCGCGGGAAAGAGGTGGTCGATCGCGACGAGGCCCTGCGCCGGATCCGCGCGGCAGTGGATGCGCGCGAGGAGGGTGCCGATATCCTCATCATGGCGCGCACCGACGCACGGGCCACCCACGGTCTGGAGGAGGCCCTGTGGCGGATGGCCGCCTGCGCCGAGATCGGTGCGGATATCCTATTTCTGGAGGCTCCTCTGCGCGAGGAGGAGATGATCCGCTTCTGCGAGGCGATTCCGGGGCCCAAGATGGTCAATATGCTGGAGGAAGGGCGCACCCCCATCCTGTCGCCTGCGCGGCTCGAGGCTATCGGGTACAAGATCGCGGCCTACCCGCTGACGCTTCTGAGCAGTGCGGTCTTTGCCATGCAGGAGGCGTTGGTGGCACTGCGCGCCGGACGTACCCCCGAGCGGCGCCTGGATTTCGCCAGCCTGCGTGGGTTGGTGGGGTTTCCGGCATACGATGATCTACTGGATCGTTATGCCGGAGCAGGCCGTTGAGGCCGGCGGGAGATCCATCAGGAAGAGTCCTCACCCGAGTCGTCTTCTCCCTTGGCCAGGGCGTTTTTTAGCAGATCGAGCGTTTCTTCGAGCTGAACCCGAATCTCATGGGCGACGTCCCTCACCGCTTCGGGCAGGAACAGCATCTCCTGGTCGAGGAAGGGCTTGGTACTGTTCTCGGGGATGTGAAAGGCGCCGTCCCGATACTCGGGCAGATCCTGTTCGCTCGCATCGATGTCTTTGAGGTGAATACCGCGCATCACTCCCACCCCAGAACGTCCCACAGCCCACCTATCAGGAGACACCAAGCACGGCAGATTTTCAACTCAGGTTCATACGGATACCGCTGTGCACGCTTTTGCCCGCTAGAGGTCCAACCCCCGGCCGGGCGCTGGGGCTCAAGGGGCGCAAATCCGGTTCTCCAGGATGCCAATCCCCTCGATACTGACCCGTACCCGGTCTCCGGGCGACAGAAATACCGGCGGGTTGCGGGTGAAGCCCACTCCAGACGGGGTCCCGGTCAGGATCAGGGTGCCGGGAAGGAGCGTGGTGTCCCGACTGAGACGACTGATCAGCTCCGCCACCGAGAAGATCATGTCCCCGGTGAAGCCGCTCTGCAGTTGCTGGCCATTGAGCTCACAGCCAATGGTGAGTGCTTGGGGGTCTGGGATCTCCTCGGCGGTCACCAGCACCGGACCAAGGGGACAAAAACTGTCGAAGCTCTTGCCCCGCACCCATTGGCCACCGCCGCCGTACTTCTGCCACCGCCGCGCGGAGATGTCGTTGGCCACGGTGTAGCCGAGCACGGTTTCGAGGGCCGCGGCGACGGGGACGTCCTTCGTCCGCTTCCCGATCACCACTGCGAGCTCCGCCTCATAGTCCACCTCGGGTCCCTGGGCGCAGCTCGCCGGGAGCAGGATCGGATCATCCGGGCCGGTGACACTGCTGGTAGGCTTCATAAAGATGATCGGGTGCTCCGGGATCGGCGCTCCGGTTTCGGCGGCGTGCCCACGGTAGTTGAGCCCGATGCAGAAGATGTTCAGGGGATCCAGTGGTGCGAGCCACTTACTCACCATCAGGGTCTCGCCGCTGGGCCTGAGCCCCGTGTAGAGGTTCCCAGTGAGGAGCTCCGCCGAGCGGCTGCCGGTAGGGATGCCGAAACAGATCTGATCTTGCGGGTCGAGGAAACGGGCGATTCTCATGGGTCTGACCTTGAAAACGTGAGCGGGTTCGCGTGGACGCCTTAGGTCATTGCCGAGGCCACCTGGACCCAACCGCGCAGGATCATGTCGACGGCCACATAGGCGATGATGGCGAGACCCACCCAGGCCACCCAGCGGTGCTTGTGGATCAGCCTGGCGATGAGACTGGCGGCAAAGGCCATCATGACGATCGAGATCACCAAACCGGCTACCAGGATCCCCAGGTGATCCTTTGCGACGCCGGCAACTGCCAGCACGTTGTCGAGGGACATGGAGAGGTCGGCCAAGGCCACCTGCCACACCGCGGCGGCCACGGTCTTGGGTTGCTTGCTCGCGCCCGCCTCCATGGCCTCATCGGGGCTGACCTCGTCCTGGCCATGGGTGCGCAGCTCCCGGTACATCTGGTAGGCGACGAAGGCGAGGAGCAACCCGCCGGCAAGGGTCAGCCCGATGATCTTCAGCAGTTGCGTGGTGATCAGGGCGAAGAAGATGCGCAGCACCACCGCCGCGGCGGTGCCCCAGACGATGACCCGTCGCCTTTGCTCCAGCGGTACGGAAGCCGCCGCCATGCCGACGACGATGGCGTTGTCGCCGGCGAGGACCAGATCGATGAAGATGACTTGAACCAGGGCAACGAGCTGAGAAGCGAGATCGGATTCCATGCTGTGTCCTCAAGCGTTCAGTGGGTCTTTGGGTCAGAGCGGGCCGGAGGTCTCCTCCACCGCCCGCGGCAGTCACCCAATCAGAATACCTTGGTCAGGGCGAAGGCCGCCAGGACGAGGAAGAACACCCCGCTGATCTGGTGCAGCCGGTGTAGGGGGATGCGTCGCAGCAGCTTGCGCCCCGCGATCACGCCCAGGGCGGATGTGGCTGACAGCGCCAGCGTGGCGCCGAGCCAGACGGCAACCACGGGCAGGGTGCTGGCCATGCCGGCCACGGCCAGCTGCGTCTTGTCGCCCATTTCGGCCAAAAAGATCATCAGGAAGGTGGTGACGAAGATGCTGTGGCCGCTGAGCTCCTTGACCTCTTCGTCCTCGTTTTCCTCCTTGGCGAGCAACGACTTGATGCCGAAGATACCAAACAGCACTGCGACGACGCCGGCGACCACCTGTTCCGGCACCCAAAGCGCGAGCCCGACGCCAAACACCACCGCCAGGGTGTTAAGCACCATGAAGGCAACGATCGACCCCGCAAGCACTGGTGTATGGTGGTGGCGAGCCGCAAGCGTCATGCACACGAGCTGGCTTTTGTCCCCAATTTCCGCCAAGAAAATCACACCGAAGGCCGAAGCGGCCGCCGTCATCCACTCGATCAGGTTGGTGGAAGCGATTTCGTTCATGGCTAGCCTCCAAGGGGAACCAAAGGGCGATGCATTGACAGCGAGTAAGACGACCAGCAGTCAGTGCTCGGCAGGCCGGCGCTGGGTCGGCGACGGGTGCGCGCGCAACTGAGCCCGGGCTTGAAAAGGGATGCCGGGTGACGACGGAGCATGGGAGTTTCCTGGGAGGGGGCCGGGCGGATTGACATCGGACAGGACGAAAAGCGCTAGCCCCCAAGCCGGACCCTTCGTCACGTCCAAGGTCTCGCCATGCCAGAGGCCGCGCATGCCATGGCGGTATCGCCAAGTGTGTTGACATGCACCCCTTCCGTTGCGAAAGGGCGACTACTCCCCTCAGAGGCTGCTTACGATATTCGCGCGGCCAGGTGGTGTCAAGGCTGTGTGTAGAGAGTGTAGAGAGCAAATAGACTGTCCGGAGTTGTAGCACGTGATCTGTCCGGTTTAAGTGGGTGCCGAGGAGGTACCCGATGAACCGAACAGAGCTGCTACAGGAGATCCGCAAGATGAGATTTGAAGAAGCCTATGAGGGCTGGCA
>JAEHCY010000364.1 GCA_016880695.1 Chromatiaceae bacterium
ATCCTGCTCGTCCTGGGGCTCTTCCTCGGTGGGCCACCCGCGGATGGGGCCCCGCCGAGCGAGCGTCCGCCTACCGCCGCGGGCGGCACGGCCCTCGAGCATGCCCGCAAGCATCTCGATCCCAAGTTTGTCTGCCCCATGCACCCGCAGATCGTGCGCGACGAACCGGGCACCTGCCCCATCTGCGGCATGACGCTGGTTGAGAAGCGGCTGGAGGGGAGTGCTGGGGAGCGACCGGCGGTGACCATCAGCGGCGAGGTGATTCAGAGCATGGGCCTGCGCACCGCCCGGGTGGAACGGGGGACACTGTGGAAACACATCCGCACCCTGGGCACCCTGGACTACGACGAGACCCACCTGGCCCACGTGCACCCCCGCGCCGAGGGCTGGATCGAGCGGCTGGAGGTGAGGGCGGAGGGCGATGCGGTGAAGAAGGGCCAGGTTCTGGCTCATCTCTACGCACCCCAGATCCTCTCCGCCCAGGTGGACTTCCTGATCGCCCTCAACCCCCAGGAAACGCCGGCCAAGGTCAAGGCGGACAAGGCCCGCAACCTGCTCCGGCTGCTCTCCATTCCGGAGGATGTGATTCGGGAGATCGAACGCACCCGCCAGACCACCAACACGGTGCCAATCCTGGCGCCGGAGGCCGGCGTGGTCACCCGGCTGGTGGCGCGGGAAGGCATGTTCGTCAGCCCTGAAACCGAGATGTTCACCATCGCCGACCTCAACCGAATCTGGGTGATGGTCGATGTGTTCGAGCATCAGCTCGCCTGGCTCAAGCCGGGGCTGGCGTCGGAGATCCGGGTTCCGGCCTACCCGGGGCGCACCTGGGAGGGCAAGGTGGATTATCTGTACCCCGAGCTCGATCCGAAGACCCGCACGCTGCGGGTGCGGCTGGTGTTCGCCAACCCCGAGGGGCTGCTCAAGCCCAACATGTTCGCCGATGTCACCATTTTCGGCGGCCCCAAACGCGATGCACTGAAGATCCCGCGTGAGGCGCTGATCGCCACCGGCGAGCGCGAGACCGTGGTCAAGGTCCTGGGCGAGGGCCGCTTCCAACCGGTGGAGGTGGTCAGCGGGATCCAGCGCGGCGGGGAGGTAGAGATCCTCTCGGGACTCGCGGAGGGTGACCAGGTGGTGGTTTCCGGCCAGTTCCTGATCGACTCCGAATCCAGCCTCCAGGCCAGCTACCTGCGCATGTCCGAGCCCGGCGCCGCGGCGCCGCCCGCTGCCCCGCACCAGCATTGAGGGACCGGCCATGTTGATTGGGCTGATCGAGTGGTCGGTGCGCAACCGATTCCTGGTGCTGCTCGGCACGCTTCTCCTATCGGTGTGGGGCTGGGTGGCGGTCAAGGAAACCCCCTTGGACGCCATCCCCGATCTCTCCGACGTCCAGGTGATCATCCGCACCAGCGTCCCCGGCCAGTCGCCGCGGGTGGTGGAGGATCAGGTCACCTATCCCCTCACCACCACCCTGCTGGCGGTGCCCGGTGCCAAGACGGTGCGCGGCTACTCGATGTTCGGCGATTCCTATATCTACGTCCTGTTCGAGGATGGCACCGACCTCTACTGGGCCCGCTCCCGGGTGCTCGAATACCTCAGCCAGGCCGCCGCCAACCTCCCGGCGGGGGTCCAGCCCCGTCTGGGTCCGGATGCCACCGGCGTAGGTTGGGTTTACAGCTATGCGCTGGTGGACCGCACCGGCAAGCACGACCTGGCGCAACTGCGCAGCCTGCAGGATTGGTTCCTGCGCTTCGAGCTCCAGACCGTACCGGGGGTGGCCGAGGTGGCCACCGTGGGCGGCATGGTGCGGCAGTACCAGATCCTGGCCAATCCCGAGAAGCTCCGGGCCTTCGGCATCCCGCTGGGGCGAGTGGTCAGCGCCATCCGCAACGCCAACCAGGAGGTGGGGGGGTCGGTCATCGAGCTGGGGGAGGCAGAGTACATGGTCCGCACCCGTGGCTATCTCCGCTCGCTGGAGGATATCGAGACCATCCCCCTCGAGGTCAACGCCCGCGGCATCCCGGTGCTGCTGCGCGATGTGGCCAGGGTGCAGATTGGCCCGGAGATGCGCCGAGGGGTGGCCGACCTTGACGGAGAGGGGGAGATCACCGGCGGGATCATCGTCATGCGCTCGGGCGAGAATGCGCTCGCCACCATCGCCGCGGTCAAGCAGAAGCTCGCCGATCTGCGCGCAGGTTTACCAGAAGGGGTGGAGATCGTCGAGACCTACGACCGCTCCAAGCTGATCCTGAGCGCGGTGGACAACCTCAGGACCAAGCTGATCGAGGAGTTCATCGTCGTGGCTCTGGTCTGCCTGGTGTTCCTGTTTCACCTGCGCTCGGCGTTCGTCGCCATCGTCACCCTGCCGCTCGGGGTGCTCGCCTCGTTCATCGTCATGCGCCATCAGGGGGTGGCGGCCAACATCATGTCGCTCGGGGGCATCGCCATCGCCATCGGCGCCATGGTGGATGCAGCC
>JAEHCY010000005.1 GCA_016880695.1 Chromatiaceae bacterium
ACTACCCGATACGGCAGCCCCAGGCGCTTGAGGATCACCTCGGCATGACCGGTGAGCTCCTCCAGCGCCCGATAGGAGTCCTCCGGCCGCACCGCCTGTACCAGCTCCACCTTCTCGAACTGGTGCTGGCGGATCATGCCCCGGGCGTCCTTACCGTAGGAGCCCGCCTCACTGCGGAAGCAGGGGGTGTGGGCCACCCATTTCAGTGGCATTGAGTCGTCTGCAACGATCGTGTCCCGCGCCAGATTGGTGACCGGGACCTCGGCGGTGGGAATCAGGTAATAGGTCTGCTCGCCCTGGACGCGGAACAGATCCGCCTCGAACTTGGGCAACTGGCCGGTGCCGTAGAGGCTGTCGGCGTTCACCAGGTAGGGCACATAGGCCTCGGTGTAGCCGTGCTCCTGGGTGTGCACGTCCAGCATCAACTGGATCAAGGCCCGGTGCAGCCGCGCCAAAGGGCCCTTCAGCACCACGAACCGCGCACCCGACAACTTCGCCGCCGCTTCGAAATCCATCCAGCCGTGACGCTCACCCAGGGTGACATGGTCGCGGGGGTCGAAGTCGAAGCGGCGCGGCTCGCCCCAGCGACGCTCCTCCCGATTGGCGCTCTCATCCCGGCCGTTCGGCACGCTCTCGTGGGGGATGTTGGGGATGCGCAGGGTGATCTGCCGCAGCGCCTCCTGCACCCCGTCAAGCTCCTCCTGCGCCGCCTTGAGCCGATCCCCCAGATCGGCCACATTCGCCAACAGGGGCGCGACCTCCACGCCGGCCGCCTTGGCCTTACCGATGCCCTTGGAGCGCAGGTTGCGCTCGTTCTGCAACTCCTGCACCGAAATCTGCAGTGCCTTGCGGCGCTCCTCGAGCGCCCCGATCTCCGCCACATCGAGCGCCATACCGCGGCGGGCGATCTCCGTGGCCACCCAGCCGAGCTCAGTACGCAACAATCGAGGATCCAGCATGACTAACCGCCCATCTCCACCCTGACCGGCCAGGTCACCACATGACCCGGCTCCACGAAATCACCCAACCGCCGCAGGGCCTGCTCCACCTTGTGCGGCTCCTCGAAGAACTCAACGACCAGCGGCAGATCGAGCGAAAGGTCGATCAAACCCACCGTGTGGAAGTGACCCGAGCGGCCAAACCCCGTCACTCCCCGCGTGACGGTAACTCCGCGCACCCTGAGCTCGTCGTGCAGGCACTTGAGCAGGGGCTCCAGCTCATGGTCGCCCTCCGAGAGGTAAACCCGCACCATGGTGGCGTCGGCTTGCGTCACAGCGTCCTCCCCAGAACCAGTCCGAACCAGCAGGCGGCGAGGCACACCAGCACGCTCACCCAGATGTTGGCAAACGCCCGCGCCAGGTAGCCCTGCTCGATCAACACCAGGGTCTCGATGGAGAAGCTCGAGAAGGTCGTGAAGGCGCCAAGAAAGCCAACCAGCAGCAGGGCACGCAACTCCGCAGACAGGGGGCCGCGCTCGATCAGGACCACGTAGAGGAACCCCATCACCAGCGAGCCAGCGGCGTTGACCACCAACGTGCCCCAGGGGAAGGCTCGCCCGAGCAGGGCGTAGACCCCGTTGGCGACCCAGAACCGCCCGACGGCCCCGGCAGCGCCACCCACCACGATGGCCAGTAGTTCCCGCACCGCGCACACCCTCCCAGTTCGGCGGGGATTCTACAGGTTCGCTGGCGGCGATTCGACGCCTCATCCCCGGCGCGGCGGGGATCAAGGCTCCTCGGGCTGGCCCTCTCGCGCCAGACGGTCGAGATCCGCCAGGTGGCCCAGCTTCTCCGCGATGCGGATCTCGAGCCCCCGCGGAACCGGGCGGTAGTAGCGCGGCTCACCCATGCCCTGGGGGAAATAGCGCTCCCCCGCGGCGTAGCCCTCGGGCTCGTCATGGGCATAGCGATAGGCCCGGCCGTGGCCGAGCTGCCGCATGAGGCGGGTGGGGGCATTGCGTAGGTGCTGGGGCACCTCCAGGGATCCGCGCTGCCGCACCTCTTCCTGGGCCTCACGCCATGCCAGGTAGACCGCGTTGCTCTTTGGGGCACAGGCCAGATAGACCACCGCCTGGGCGATGGCCAGCTCGCCTTCCGGGCTGCCGAGGCGTTCCTGCACATCCCAGGCATTGAGGGCCAGCTCCAGGGCGCGGGGATCCGCATTGCCGATATCCTCCGAGGCCATGCGCACCACACGGCGGGCGACGTAGAGGGGATCGCAACCGCCATCGATCATGCGCGCCAGCCAGTAGAGGGCGGCATCGGGAGCGGAACCGCGCACCGACTTGTGCAGGGCCGAGATCTGGTCGTAGAAGACGTCACCGCCTTTGTCGAATCGGCGCCTGCCACCGGAAATCACCTCGCGTACCAGGGCCTCGGTTATCTCGGCGTCTTCGGTAAGGTCCGCCGCCAACTCCAGGAAGTTGAGCGCGCGCCGGGCATCGCCGTCCGCCGCCTCCGCCAGACGGGTGCGAAGCTCGGGCGCCAGGGTAAGACCGCGAGCGCCCAAGCCCTTGTGCGGGTCCGCCAGGGCGCGATCGAGAACCCGCTCCAGGTCCTCGACCCCGAGCGGCTTGAGGACATACACCCGGGCCCGCGAGAGAAGCGCGCTGATCACCTCGAAGGAAGGGTTCTCGGTGGTGGCCCCGATGAAGGTCAGGGTCCCCTCCTCCACATGGGGCAAGAGGGCGTCCTGTTGCGCCTTGTTGAAGCGATGCACCTCGTCGATGAAAAGCAGCGTCCCTCGCCCTTCGGCCGCCTGCACCCGGCGCGCCTCGGCGACGGCATCGCGGATATCCTTGACCCCGGCCAGCACCGCAGACAACCGCAGGAAGTGCAATCCGCTGTAGCGGGCAACCAGCCTTGCCAGAGTGGTCTTACCGCTGCCTGGCGGGCCCCAGAAGATCAGGGAGTGGGGCCGATCCGACTCGATGGCCCGCCGCAGCGCCCTTCCGGGCGCGAGAAGGTGGGGCTGCCCGGCGAGCTCCTCGAGGGTCTCGGGACGCATCCGATCCGCCAGCGGGCGCGTCATCGAGGCCTCGGCCACGCCGGGGCCTCAGTTGGACTGAAACACGTCCATGCCGGGGGGTGGACGGTACTGGAACAGGGCGGCGTCCAGGACCGGGTTGCGCTCGACCTGAGAGAACCGAAAGCGGGTGATCTGCCCGAAGGCGTCTTCCATCTCCACGTTCTCGAGGCGGTCGCCGGAGAAACCCAGCTCGATCCGCTTTACCTCGCTCTCGTCCGACTTCGGGGAGAGCTGCACCCACTGCCGGCCACCCTTCTCGCCGAGGTCGCGGATGGAGAAGTGCTTGTCGAGGGGGCCGGTGTCGCTCAGCACCAGCGCCGGAGTTCCCCGCAGCGCATTCTCCTGGCTCTGATGGGAGACCTGCTGGAGCTGGGCGTCGTACAGCCACACCCGGCTACCATCGGCCACGATCACCTGTTCGGCGGGCTTACGGTAGACCCAACGGAACTTGCCGGGACGCTGCAGATAGAAGGTGCCTTGCGCCTCCAGCTTCGAGCGGCCGTCCGCCGAGACGGTGGTCTGCGCAAACTCCGCCCGCAGGGTCCGCAGGCCCTCGAGATAAAGCCGCAGCCGCTCCGCTCCCCCCGCCGCCGGTGCGGCCGTCGCCGCTACCGACACCATCAGGGCCCAGGCGACGAGCGCAAGGCCCGCAAGAACGTTGGAAAATGGCTTGTTGAACATAACAGACTTCATACTCCAAAGGTTTGCGCACGAGCCTACGCGTCCGGTGGCGGGGGCACCAGAACCTCGCGACTGCCGTTGGTCTCGGCGGCACCCACGATGCCGATGCGCTCCATCTCCTCGATCAGGCGCGCGGCCCGGTTGTAGCCGATCTTCAGCCGGCGCTGCACCCCGGAGATCGAGGCCCGCCGCGTCTCGGTGACGATGCGCACGGCCTCATCGTACAGGGGATCCTGGTCCTCCAGATCGCCGTTGGGTTCGGGGTCCAGCCCCGGAATCCGCTCCGCCGTCTCCTGCAGAATGGTATCGATGTACTCGGGCTCGCCGAACTGCTTGAGGTAGTCGACCACCCGATGCACCTCGTGATCATCGACGAAGGCGCCATGGATCCGTTCGGGAAAGCTGGTCCCGGCGGAGACATAGAGCATATCGCCATGCCCGAGCAGATGCTCGGCCCCCATCTGGTCGATGATGACCCGCGAGTCGACCCGGGCGGAGACCTGGAAGGCCATGCGGGTGGGGATGTTGGCCTTGATCAGGCCGGTCAGCACGTCCACCGAGGGCCGCTGGGTGGCGAGCAAGAGATGGATGCCCGAGGCCCTCGCCTTCTGCGCCAGACGGGCGATCAGCTCCTCCACCTTCTTCCCCACCACCATCATCAGGTCGGCAAGCTCGTCGATGATGACCACGATGTAGGGCAGATGCTCCAGCGGTGGCACCTCCGGCTTG
Source organism: Chromatiaceae bacterium (assembly GCA_016880695.1). Taxonomy (GTDB): domain Bacteria; phylum Pseudomonadota; class Gammaproteobacteria; order Chromatiales; family Chromatiaceae; genus JAEHCY01. Next base: position 4,438 of record JAEHCY010000005.1, read on the forward strand.
CTGCCATTAAGCATCGGATCGGCAACGAACAGCGGATCGGGAATGGGCTCGCCGCTCTCCTCGGCATCGGCGATCTTACGGTTGAAGCCTGCGATATTACGCACCCCCAGTTTCGCCATGAGGCGATAGCGGTGCTCCATCTCCGCCACACACCAGCGCAGGGCGTTGGCCGCCTCCTTCATGTCGGTCACCACCGGCGTGAGCAGGTGCGGGATTCCTTCGTAGACCGACAGCTCCAGCATCTTGGGGTCGACCATGATCAGGCGCACGTCGCGCGGGGTGGCCTTGAACACCAGGCTCAAGATCATGGCGTTGATCGCCACCGACTTGCCCGAACCGGTGGTACCGGCGATCAGGGTGTGGGGCATGCGGGCCAGATCGGCCACCACCGGGCGGCCGGCGATGTCCACCCCCACACCGATGGTCAGGGGCGAGCGGGCATCGTTATAGGCCTTGGAGCGCAGCACCTCACTGAGGTAGACGGTCTCGCGGGTCTCGTTGGGAACCTCGAGACCGATCACCGACTTGCCGGGGATCACCTCCACCACCCGCACGCTGATGGTGGAAAGCGCGCGGGCAAGGTCTTTGGACAGGCTGGTGATCTTGCTCACCTTGGTCCCGGGTGCGAGCTGCAGCTCGAACAGAATGACCACCGGCCCCGGGTACACGGCCACGACCTGAGCCTCCACCCCGAAGTCCGCCAGCTTGAACTCCACCATGCGCGAGAGGGCCTCGAGGGCTTCCGCAGAGAGGGCTTTGCCGCTCTTGCGAACCGGGTCGAGAAGGTCGACTGGCGGCAAGAGCTGGGTGGAATCTGCCGCAACCGGCACTGGGAAGTTACCCTTGCGCGCGTGCACGATGGGTCCGCCCTTGGTCGGCACCAGATCGCTGGCTGACTCCGGCGGTTCGACGCTCCGCGATTTCTCCTGCTTTCTCGCCCTCCGCCGCTCCAGCGGCGGGGCCTCCCGCATAAAGGGCGCCGCCTCGGGCGCGACGTCGGGCTCGCTGACAGGGTCCTCCGCGCCACGGCGGAACGGTCGCGCCAACCACCCTGGCAACGCCAAGAGCCCACGCACCACCGCCAGTACCCCGGCACCGATGAGGTCGACGGCTGTGATCCAGGAGATCCCGGTAAACAGGGTGAAACCGGAGAAAAAGACCGCAATCAATAGCAACGCGCTGCCGGCGGGATTGAACGCCACCACCAGTTGCTGCTTGATCACCCGCCCAAGCACTCCGCCGGCGCCGCTGGGCCAGGGCAGGGTTAAAGAGTCCAGGTACAACGCCACCAGCGCGCTGCCGGCGGCGAGGGTGAGCAGAAAACCAATCAAGCGCAGGGCCAGCAGGTGCAAATGGGTGGCACCGGGAGGCGGCGTACGCCGGAACACCAGGTAGGCGCTCCAGGCCACCATGATGGGAATCAGATAGGCGAAGGCGCCGAACAGATAGAGGGCCACATCCGCAAACCAGGCCCCGGCGCGTCCGCCAGCGTTTCCGATCGGTGCCACCGGCGCCGGACCTACAAAGGACCAGCCGGGATCCTTGGGTGAGTAGGTCGCGAGCGAGAGGACCAGGTAGAGGGCGGCACAGACCAAGATCCACATGGCCCCCTCGCGCAACGCGCGGGCCAGATGCTCGGAAAAGGTGAGTTGTCCTTGAGGGGTAGCCCGTCCCAACGTTCGCGCCTATCTCTTCGGGTAATTTATTAAGATTAACAGATAATGGTTCGCACGATCTCGCGTTTAAGCGAGCACACTCAATGCGGGATGGAGGATGCGGCCTGCCGCCAGATTGATCGCCCCAGCAAGCACCGGATCCTCCTGCCAATGCGGCTCGGCGAGACGCATCAGGTAGGGCATCAGGCTGGCACTGAGGGCCGCCGAGGCCGTGAGCGGTACCGCAGCCGGCATGTTGGTAACCCCAAAGTGCACCACTTCATGAAACCTGTAGGTGGGATTCTCGTAGGTGGTCGGGCGAATGGTCTCCACACAACCCCCCTGGTCCACGGAGACGTCGACCACCACGCTACCGGGCTGCATCGACGCCACCTGCGCTTCCGAAACCAGCTTTGGTGTTCGCCC
>JAEHCY010000365.1 GCA_016880695.1 Chromatiaceae bacterium
GGCCATAACTTCAACTCGCCCCACACTCACAGCTACTGCAACATTGGTGGCAGCACCGAGCCCGTGGACGCCTGCGTGCCCCAAGCCTACGGCCCCGCTTGCAACAGTGCCTATGGGCAATTGCCAAAGGGTTGCCCGGGCAGCGGTCAAGGTTGCGGCACCATCATGAGCTATTGCCATCTGATCAACGGCAGCTATGCCAACATCGCCATGACCTTCGGCCTCGGTCACCTCTACGGCACGCTGCCGGAGCGGGTTCCGCAGCGGATGTCGGCCCACGTCCAGAGCCAGGCGGCGTCCAATCCGGGATGTCTCGCCCCGATCGTCGATGGCCCCCTGCTCACGGTAAGCAAGTCGGGAACAGGAAGCGGCACCGTCACCAGCAGCGATGGCGGCATCAACTGCGGCTCCGATTGCAGCCAGAACTATACGGCGGGCGCGTCGGTCTCCCTCACCGCGAGTCCCGCGGCGGGCAGCTCATTCAGCGGTTGGAGCGGAGATTGCAGCGGCACGGGCAACCCGACTTCGGTCACTATGAATGCGGCAAAGACCTGCACCGCCACCTTCACTTTGATCCCCACGACTCCGATACACGTCGGTGACCTGGACAACACCAGCACGCGCAGCGGAACGAGGTGGAACGCTCGCGTCACCATCACCGTCCACGACGCCAGTGATCAGCCGATATCTGGGGCGACGGTGAGCGGCACCTGGAGCAACGGGACGACCGGCAGCGCCTCCTGTACCACCGGAACCAACGGTCAGTGCACTGTAACCAAGTCCAATCTGAAGACCAGCGTACAGAGCGTGAAGCTAACGGTGACGAATGTCACAGCAAGTGGTCGCAGTTATTCCTCCACGAGCAACCACGACCCAGAGGCGGACAGCACCGGTACTGCGATTACGGTGAACCGGCCGTAACCAGCCCCGAACCCCGCGTTGCGTGGAATAGGGCCGTTCTTGAGAACGGCCCTATTCTCGTTCCCCCAACCGCCCTCCGTGCAACGGCCGGAATTCGCGATCCATCGGACAGGCGGGGTTCACGCAGCCGCAAGCGGCAAAACAAGTGCTTCGGGGTTCTTTCCGGCCCTCAAGGCCGCTGGGCAACGAGCTGGGCCACATCGCGGGTGCCTCGATCGAGGTCGCCCACCCGCCCTTCCTCGCGGTAGAAGCGCACGACGAGATCGGAAAACAGGCGCAGCAGCTCGTTGCGATTGAGCCGGTAGGCGGGATTACCCGGGCCCTGGTCGGTGACCGACTCCCGGACAAAGGTCTGGTAGAACAGCAGCCCTCCCGGGAGCAGCGCCGCTGAGATGGCCGGGGCCAGATCCCGCGCCAGAAAATGACTGACGAGGATGACATCGAAGCGCGCGGGCGCCGGTGGGTGACAGAGCACATCGCGCACCTCCGCCTCAAGGGCGAGCCCCTCGGCTGCCGCACGTGTTTTCAGGGCCGCGATGGCCACCGGCGAGAGATCCCAGGCGCTGACCGAGAGCCCCCATCGGGCCAACAATAGGGCGTTCGCGCCGAGCCCGCTGGCCAGATCCAGGGCTCGACCCCGCGTCGGCAACAGATGGCGGTTTTCGAGCAGCACGCCGGCAGGATCGGGAAACCGGTCGGTCGCTCGGTAGCGGCTGTCCCACTTGCACCGCAGCGCTTCGGTGTCCTCCGCATCCCCGCCGGGCGGGATCACAGGGCGGCAAAGCCTCGGGCCAGGTCGGCCTCGATGTCGGCCACCGCCTCAAGCCCCACCGCGATGCGGATGAGGCCATCGCCGATGCCCGCTCGGCGGCGCTCGGCGGCGCTCAAGCGGCCGTGGGTGGTAGTGGCTGGATGGGTGATGGTGGTCTTGGTGTCGCCGAGATTGGCGGTGATCGACATCAGCCGGGTGGCGTCGATCAGACGCCAGGCGGCTGGCTGACCACCCCGAACCTCAAACGCCAGGATGCCGCCGCCATCGCGCTGCTGGGTACCCACCAAACCATGCTGGGGATGGCTGGGCAGACC
>JAEHCY010000366.1 GCA_016880695.1 Chromatiaceae bacterium
AGCTTCGCAACCTGCTCGATGACTGTGACCGGGTGCGCTTCATCCCTGGCACGGGGGAACTCACCCCCGGTGGCGTGCAGGAGCTGCTGGAGGCCATGGGCGGGTTTCGGCTGGAGGAGCTGGCCGACGGGGTGATGGAGATCAGACGTCGAGGGGTAAGCAAGCGCCAGGGCTGATTCCCAGGGCACTCCACAATCGGTCCCGCGGATCTACTGTCCCTCTCTCCGCCGGCGCACGAAGCGGAAATACCCGTATGCCTGCACCTGATTCGACGGGGTCAGATGCGCCTCGGCAATCGCCTCGCGCAGCTCCAGCTCGCCGCCCAATTCCGCCTGTAATCGTCCGGCATCGTATTGCACCACCTCCAGACCGCTGCACCGGCTTGGGCCACCGGGGGCAAAGGCCGCCAGGATGAGATGGCCCCCAGGCTCCAGGACCGCCAGCAAGGCCTGCAGGTAGCGCCGGCGCTCCGCCGCGTCGGTGAGAAAGTGAAACACCGCCCGGTCGTGCCAGAGCCGGAAGCGCCGTGGACTGACAAACTCCGTCACATCCACCCGCAGCCACTGGACCCTTTGGGCAGCCGCCCCCAGGCGTTCTCGTGCATACCCCAATGCCCGCTCCGACACATCGAGCACCGTCAGGTCGCTGAAGCCGCGCTCCAGCAATCGGTCGACTAGGACAGAGGCGCCACCGCCAACGTCGATGATGGGCGCGTCCCTGGCAATCCCGCTGGCGGCGATCAGGTCGAGCGAGCAGGTGGGGTCCCGCCGATACCAGCCTACCTCGAACGGCGACTTCGCCGTGTAGACCGAATCCCAATGGGACCGGCGGTCGCTCACCTTGGGTTAGGGGGCCCCACGCGCCTGGATGCAGCGGACAACAGGGGACTGCGAAGCGGCCGCCCCGATCAGCCGGTGATGTAGCGGACCAACTGATCGATCACGAACCGCTGGTCGGCGATGATGGACTTGACCATGTCACCCACCGAGACGATGCCAACCAGCTCGCCGTCAGACATCACGGGCAGATGACGCACGCGCTTGTCCGTCATCAGCGCCATGCACTCCTCCACCGTCTGATCCAGCTGGGTGCAGAGCACCCGGGTGGCCATGATGTCGCGCACACGGGTGTCGTGGGAGGCGCGGCCCTTGAGGATTACCTTGCGGGCATAATCGCGCTCGGAGACGATGCCCACCAGCTTGGCATCCTCCATCACCGCCAGCGCTCCGATCTCCTTCTCGGCCATCAGCTTGAGGGCGTCGATCACCAGGGCATCGGGGGCAATGGTCCAGACCTCGCTGCCCTTGCTCTCCAGAACCTCTTTGACTGTATTCATCGCAGCTTCCTCCAGGAATGATTCTTTGTCGTTATGTCGAATGATACCGGTTCTGCCCCGGGTGCGAATCCTGGGCCGGCGCCAGACGGGCGGCCGCAACCGGGTTACCCCGTTGCCCGGGATGACACCCAGTTTACTCGATCGGCGCCCCTGGAACCCGTGAGGATCAGGATTCTACCGACGGGGACCCCAGGGCGGGAAGCCAAATGCCCACCCGCAGGCCGGGCTGATTGTCCCCGAGGCGCAAGCTGCCCCCGTGCAGCTCGACCACCGCCTTCACCAGGCTGAGGCCAAGCCCGTTACCGGGGGTGGTGCGGCTGTCGTCCAGACGAAAGAACCGCTCGAGCACCTTCTCGCGCATCTCCGCGGGCACACCCGGGCCCGAGTCGGCCACCTGGAGTCCCACCTCCCCCGCCGCCTGGGTCACCGACACCTGGATGTGTCCGCCTTCGGGGGCGTACTTGATGGCGTTATCCACCAGATTGGCCGCGGCCTGGAACAGGAGATCCCGGTCGCCCCGCACCGGCGCGCTGGTATCGGCCGCCACCTCGAACCGCTGCTGGCGCTCCGCCGCCAGCGGCTCGTAGAGGTCGGCGACGTCTTCGACCAGGCGGGCCAGGTCGACCTCGGCAAAGCCCGTGGTGCCGCGGCCCGACTCGATGCGGGCGATGCGCAATAGGGCGTTGAAGGTGGCGAGCAGCTCTTCTGCGTCCGCAATCGCCCCTTCGACCGCCGTGCGCAACGGCTCGGGCGCGCCCGCTTCGGCGTTGGCCAGTTCCAGCTTGGTCCGCAGGCGCGTCAGGGGCGTGCGCAGGTCGTGAGCGATGTTATCGGAGACCTGGCGCACACTGCTCATCAGCGCCCCGATACGCTCGAGCATGCGGTTGAGGTTTACCGCCAACTGGTCGAAGTCGTCGCCGGTGCCCTTGGTGGGCACGCGCTGGGACAGATCGCCCTCCATGATCTCGCGGCTGGTCTGGTTGATGGCCTCCAGGCGACGCACCATGCTCGCGCTCATCATCAGGCCGCCCCCCAGGGCAAGGCCGATCATGATTGCCAATCCCCAACCCAGCGCCTTGAGGATCAGCTCCCGGGTGGCCTCGAGGTCGCGCACGTCGCGCCCCACCAGGAGATGGAGGCCACCGCGTAAGAGAAAGGTCCGGGCGCGGGCGAGGTGCTCGTCGGTGCGGTCGAGCCCCCATTCACGCAGCCGGAAGCTCACCCAGCCATCCTCGGTGAGCACCGAGTCAGGCCAGCGGTTGAGATTGCCAACGATGGGCGCGAGCTCCTTATCCACCAGCAGATACACGCTCGCCCCGGTAGGGTCCCGCGCCACCCGCTCGGCGAGCACCGCGGTGAGCCCGGAGAGGCCCCGCTGGCGGTATTGCTCGGCCAGGCCGGTGATTTCGGCCTCGATGGTCGCGTCGGTCTGGCGGTCCATGTAGCCCGCCGTCGCCCAGTAGAGAAACCCCAGCAGGATAACCACCGAGCCCACCGACAACGCCATATAGAGCAAGGCGAGCCGGAAGCTCGAGCTGACGAGCAGGCTACGGATTCGCACGCAGTACGTACCCGGCACCGCGCACCGTGTGCAACAGGGGGCGGCCGAAGTCCTTGTCGATCTTGGCGCGCAGCCGGCTTATGTGGACGTCGATGACGTTGGTCTGGGGGTCGAAATGGTAGTCCCACACCCCTTCAAGCAACATGGTGCGGGTGACCACCTGTCCGGCGTGGCGCATCAGATACTCCAGCAGCCGAAACTCCCGTGGCTGCAGC
>JAEHCY010000367.1 GCA_016880695.1 Chromatiaceae bacterium
CATGTCGTTCCACCAGTCGCCCCCGCGGTTTCCGCCCCAGGGGCCACCGCCCCACCAGGCACTCGCGGAAGCGGACACACCGAGCAGAGCAGCGATAGCAGCAGCAGTAGCAAGCTTCTTCATTTGATATTCCTCGTTTCAGAGTGGTTCAGCACAGGAAGAAAGCCAAACAACGTGCTTTCGGAAGTAAACTATATAAGAAAATACTGAAATTTAAAATTGCTTTTTTTAATAGCTTTTATTTGATGTATCAGGGGGTTGGATGGCAGGCGCCCCGTTGGTGGTGGAGGCGCGCTGCGGGCCACCAAAACTGTGGCCTCCGTCAAAAAATCCGGTTGAGACCGTTGAGCGCGGCCACCCGATAGGTCTCCGCCATGGTGGGGTAGTTGAAGGTGGTGTTGGCGAAATACTCCAGCGTGTTTGCCCCGCCCTTCTGCGACATGATTGCCTGGCCGATGTGAATGATCTCCGAGGCCTGCTCCCCGAAGCAGTGGATACCGAGAATCTCGAGGGTCTCGCGGTGGAACAGGAGCTTCAACATGCCCACCGTGTGGCCCGTGATCTGGGCCCGAGCAATGGTCTTGAACTGGGCATGGGCCACCTCGTAGGGGACGTTCTGGTCGGTTAGCTCGCGCTCGGTGCGACCAATGGAGCTGATCTCCGGGTTGGTGTAGATACCGGTGGGGAAGTCCTCGATCAACGACCAATCGGTCTCTCCCTGGGCGATGTGGGTGCCCACGAAGCGGCCCTGGTCGTAGCTGGCGCTGGCGAGGGCCGGGGGTCCAACGACATCGCCCACCGCGTAGATGTGGGGCAGGTTGGTTTGGTAGCGCTCGTTGACCTCGATCTGACCCCGTTGATTGAGGGCCACATCGATCTCCCGCAGGCCGAGGTTTTCGGTGTTGCCGGTGCGGCCGTTGGCCCAGAGCAGGACGTCGGTCTTGAACTTCTTGCCCGACCGGCAGTGCATCACCACCCCGTCCTCCAGGGCGTCGACCTGCTCGCAGACCTCGTTGTGGCGGATTACGGTGCCCTGGTGGCGGAGGTGATAGCCGAGTGCGTCGGTGATCTCATCGTCGAGGAACGAGAGCAGCCGGTCGCGGGTGTTGACCAGGTTTACCTTCACGTCGAGGTTGCAGAAGATCGAGGCATACTCGCACCCAATCACCCCCGCCCCATAGATGGTGATGGAGCGCGGCGTGTGCTTGAGCCGCAGCACCGAATCGCTGTCGAGCACCCGTGGGTGACTGAAGTCCACCTCGGGGGGGTGATAGGGACGGGAGCCCGTGGCGACGACCAGGGTGTCCGCGGTGAACTGCTCCAGGGCGCCGGTGGGCTTGGCCACCTCGAGTCGGTTGGGGTCCAGGAACCGGGCGCGGCCGAAGATGACGTCGACGCGATTGCGCTGATAGTGGCGGTAGCGGGTGCGCACCTGATCCGAGATGACCGCGTCGGCGGCCTTGAGCAGCGCCGGGAACTCGAGCTCCACCTGATAGGCGGTGCGCTGGAACAGGGGATTGCGCCGATAGTCCGCCAGCATCTGGATGGAGTGGCGCAGGGCCTTGCTCGGGATGGTACCCCAGTGGGCGCAACCGCCACCCACCTGGTGGTAGGCCTCGACCACCCCCACCCGCTGACCGGACTTGGCCAATTTCATGGCCGCGCCTTCGCCGCCCGGTCCGGTGCCAATGACGAGGCTATCGTAGTGCTTGATGCTCACTGTGGGTCTCCCAGGTATCGGGTGTGGGGGTCGCCACCGCCGGGGGGGTGGGCTTGGTCAAGGTTCGGGCGTCCCTTTTGCGGCCCCGGCGATCTGCTGGCGCACGCTGAAGAGCTCGCTGAGTCGGTACTGGATCTGGCCGTTGACGCTGTCGAGCGGGTAGGTGCCTTCGGCGTTGGGAACCCCGGCGGGCTGCCCCGCCAGGAGCTCCAACGCCTGGTCCACAGGGCGTACCGCGTAGATGTGGAGGCCTCCACCGCCCGCTCCTGTCCCAGATTGGCCGCGAGCGGTGCGAGCTCGTCGCTGGTTGCAAAGCCCAGATCCGCGAGATCGCAGGGGTGGTAGAGCGCGCGGTGGGGCAGGGGTTTGATCGCGTCCATCGCTGGCTCCGACTGGTGGGCGAACGGCCGATCCGCGGCGTCGGCGCCATTATAGCGGCCGGCGGCGCCCCCGTGGGTCGGCGCTCTCCCCGTGGAAGAGGTGTAGATCGCGCTGCGGATAGGGGATGCGGATCCCCGCCCGCTCGAAGCCCTGATTGATGGCAGTGTGTAGCTCGTGGATCACCGGCAGTCGGTGCTCCAGCTCCTGGACGTAAACGCGTAACACCAGGTTGAGCGAGCTGTCGCCAAACTGCTCGAAGTACAGGGTGGGCGCGGGGTCCGCGAGCACCAGCGGGTTCTGTCGCACCAACTCCATCACCAGCTCCCGCGCCCGCTCCGTGTCCGTGCCATAGGCCACGCCGATGCGGATCACCACCCGGGTGATCGGGTCGGAAAGGGTCCAGTTGATCACCCGCTCGGTGATGAACGACTTGTTGGGCACGATCAGCTCTTTGCGATCCCAGTCCCGGATGGTGGTGGCACGGATGCGCACCCGCGAGACCACACCGGTGACATCGCCCACGGTGATGGTGTCGCCAACCCGGATCGGGCGCTCGAACAGGATGATGAGCCCGGAGATGAAGTTGGCGAAGATCTCCTGCAGGCCGAAGCCGAGGCCCACACCCAAGGCCGCGACCAGCCATTGCACCTGTGACCAGCTCGCCCCCAGGATCTGGAAGGTGTAGATCAGCCCGGCGGCAACGATCAGGTACTGCAGGATGGTCTTGGTGGCGTAGCGGCCCCCGGTGGTGATGGGTAGGCGCTCGAGCAGCACCACCTCCAGGATTCCGGGAAGGTTGCGCGCCGCCGCCGCGGTCAGGGTGGCGATGACGGCCACCAGCCCGAGGTCGAGGAGGGTGAAGGACGCCACCCGTTCCTGCCCCTCGACCTTGACCGCGTAATGCCACAGGGCGGTGTCGTCGAGGATCCGAAGGGCGGGGAGAAAATCGCCCCAGATCAGATATACACCCACCACGCTGGACCAACCGAGCAGGGTGTTGACCAGCCTGCGGGTCTGCTCGTCCACCTTCGAGAGGTCGATCGGCGACTCCTCGGGCACCTCCAGGTGGGGTACCTCGGTCCCTTGCGGGGTGATGGCTTCCTTGTCCGGCTGGTGCAGCGCCTCTCGTCGTCTCATCGCCTGGGTCATCGCGAAGCGTCGCCGGTGCACCAGGAACCACCGCAGTACCAGCGCGCGTAGCAGAAAGATCGCGATCGCCAGGCGCGCCGTCTGGCGCAGGGCCTCCATGATGGCCACGGCGCTGTAGTGATAACCCGCGGCGGAAAGACCGACGGCGAGCACCGGCATGGCCACCGCGCCACCGCCCCAAAGGATGGTTAGGCGTGCGGCCCAGCCCTGGGGGCGGGCATGCTTGATCAGGGCGACAAACCCGTTACCTGACCAAAATAGCCGGTACAGGAACAGAGTCAGGAGACCGAGTCCGAGGATCGCGATCAGGCGCCCGAGGCTATTCTGGCGGCTCACATCTGCCTGCGCACCGATCATGACGTTGAGGAACAGTAGCGGAACGACGACGGCGGCGAGCCACCCGATCTGGCCTCGCAGCAGCCGCAGCATCTGGGGATTCCAGTTGAAGTGCGCTTCACACACGCCCCCCGCGCGAAACAGGCGTCTCAGTCCGAGCAGGATCAGCAGCGCCACCGCCGATGCGGAAAGCCCGGCGCCCACCGCGCGCGGGAACTCACCGCCATCGGGTGCCGTCTGCAGTTGCCAGCCGAGATAGCCCAGCACGAGGGGGATGGTCAGGGCGCGCAGCAGTGCGTAGGCAGCCGCCTTCAGGGTGAGGGAGAAGCGGTCGCTGCTGATCCTGCGGATTTCGCGGGTCATCGCCTCCTCGGCGGCCACGAGCTCGGGTCCCTTACGCAGCAGCACTCCGAGCGCAAGTGCCACCAACAGGCTCACGAGGGCAGAATCGATAAGCGCCCGTGCGAGCAGGGTGGCGGTGTCGATCCAGCGCGCTGGTGACAACAGCCACCCGAGCGAGGAGAGGAGATCGGGGAGGGTGCCGAGCCCCAGGGGGCGGGCGCTGCGGATCCACAACAGGCGCTCGTCGAGAAAACCGGCGTAGGCTTCGGCGTCCTTGAGAATCTGTTGCTGCTCGAAATCCAGCTCGACCAGTTGCCGCAGGTAGCCGCCATAGGTCCGGTTGAGATCTTCGAGGAGCCGCTTCTGGTCCTCTAGCAGGCGCTTGAGCTCCGCCTTCTCCGCCTCGGGCAGGAGGCTCGGTGCCTCCGCTCCGGGCTCGGTGGCGATCAGGCGGTTAAGCTCCTGCTCGGGCGCTTGCAACTGCTCCAGGCGCTCCTCGATCTGGATCTTCTCCAGGCCGAGGATGCCGATGGCCTCTTCGCGTTCCCGCGCCCGTTTACGGTACTGGCGGCGGTCGGGGAGCTTCATGCGCTGGTCTCGCAGGACCTGGCCCAGGGCATCGCTGAGGGAGGCCACTTTCAGCTTCTGTTGAGCCAGGCTGAAGTCCGCCGCGATCTGCAGGGATTGTTGCCGGATAGTCTCGCGCTCCTTCGCGGCCAGGGCCTGACCCGCTACCGCCTCGGTGAGGTTGCGGCCCCAATCCGCATTCTGCTGGGTGAGGGTACGAATGGCCGGAGATTTGCCCGTCGCCTCGCGCACGGCCTGCTCCGCCTCCCGTCGGAGGGTCTCCGCCTCGGTGCGCCGGCGCTCGGCCAGGGCCGCCTGGAGCCGATTGACTCGGTCACTGAGGGTGGCCACCTGACGGTCGGCAAGCTCGAGCTCCGCACCGACAAGGCTCGCCCGCAGGCTGTTGACGGCGACCTCCTGATCGAGCATCTGGATCTCGCTTTTTCGGGCCAGCAGGCGGGCCTTGAGCAGAAGGCGCTGGGCCTCGGCGATCAGGGGGTTGAGGTCCGCGGGGTCGGGCTGCACCAGGGACTGCTCGATCTCCTCCACCCGGTGCTTGGCCTCGGAGAGCTGCTCCTTGGCCTCGATCGGGCGTCGCCCGATCGCCTCCTTGTCATGCTTGAGCTGATCCTGGCGGCTCTTGATCGCGGCCAGCTCGGTCTGCTGTGCGGCGAGCTGGGCCTCCAGCGCCGCGCCGCTGGCGGAAGGGTCGAGGCGAAATGCGCCGGGGTCGTGGCGTTCCCGCTCGAGTTTCTCCTGCCCGGCGCGGAGCTTCTGCAACTGTTGGGGCAGGGTATCGGGAAGGCGCTGGAGCTCGGCGCGCTTGGTGGCATGCTCCTGCGCCGTGGCCAGTTGGCGCTTGACCCCCTGGTAGAGTTCGGTGAGCCGGGTGCGCGTCTCCTCACTCAGCTCGGGCGCTTGCGCCAGCTCGGCGAGGCGGTTTTCTAACCGCTCGGCGGTGGGTTCGGTCGTCGGGGTTTGTGCCCGGGTGGTCGCAGTGGCACTGCCTAGCCCGAGCAGGAGCAGGAGAACGATCAGAGGACGCGTAGCTACCATGGCGCAGCGGGATTGAGGAGGGTTGACATGGACAGGGGCTAACGCCGCCACGCGGCGTCGGTTGGATCGAGCGACTGGGCCGCTGGCGGTGTGACCCGGGGCGGAGGCGCGCGGTTCCCGGGGGGCGGATGACCGACGCGGATCAACCCCCCGGGCGGGGCTTGGCCTTTCTCATCCGCCCGCCCTTTCTATCACAGGAAGTCCGGCAGGGCGCCGCGGATGGTCTGGGGATCCTGCAGGGTTAGGTTCTTGTCGACCTCACCCGCGACCGTCTGCTTGAGCGCATGGGACTGGTGCTTGCGCAGCAGGCCGAGGAAAGAGGGAGCGGCGATCACGTAGAGCTTGGTGAGCTTGCCACTGACGCGGGCGGCCTCGAGCTCAGAGCACACCAGCACGGCGAACTTGTCAACACCCTCGTGCTTGTGCTCGGACTCCTGGCCGAAGCCATGGGCACCGGACATGCCGCGCTCGCGCCCGCTCTTGTCGGAGACCAGGTCGCCTTCGTGAAGCCGGGCCTCGGGGTTGGCCAGGTCGCGTACCTCGTTGAGGGAGCTCGCGGTCCTCTCCGCGGAGAAAAACCGCGCCCGGCTGTTGTCAGCAACTAAGACCCAGATTGCCATTGTTTTGTCCTTGGTTCGGATTGTTGAGGGAAACAGGGGCGGCCACCAATCGGCTCCCCACACTACTGAGCTTAGCCCAAACGGCGCATCTCGCCCTGGGGCAGACGGCCGGGCCGCGCGCCAGTTTAGCAACCCCTCGCCGGGGGCGGGAAGGGACATGACAAGCGATCGCATGACCCGAGTCTCGCTTTAGGGCGGATAAGGGTAGCGCATCCGCCAAAGCACTCAGGCAACCAGCCGTAGACCCCCGTCCGACTTGTCGGGCGTCCAAGCGCCACTTGATCGCTATGGGGTCGGTTCAGAGACTCCCGAGGCGGGGCGGACCGCTGCTTGGCGTTTCGCTGCGGCATCGGTAGAGCGTGTAGCAGATCGCTTCACTTTCCAAGAGGGACCGACCGGCGACGCAGTTAGGGTGTTTGAAAAGTCCAGCACCGGGTTGGGTGGTTTCGGGAGCGCAGTCGGGTTCCCGAATCTCCAGAATGAACTGCGTTGTGCCGCTGGTGTTCTTGTACTCCATATAACCGGGTGGCACCGGCACCTGTCCGCCGGACGGATTGCTGAGCTGTATCCAGGACGATTCCACCGTGGCGACCGCTTTGGGAATGAGAAAGTCGCAGGCCATCCACAAGCCCGACCCGCCGAGCGCAAGCCCAAGAACCATGACCTTGTGGCTCGCGGAGACGCCCTTACGGAGGGACCAATTGGCAGCGCTCGCGAGCGCGCCCGCGAAGAGCGATAAACCCAGTCCCCGAGGAGTGGCAGGGACTGGGGTGGAGCGCCGCTGAGTTGTGGTCCGTAGCGCAAGATGCCCGCGGTTCCCCCGGCGAGGACAGCGGAGCAGAGGCTGGCGATTCCCAAGCCGACAAACAAGCGGGCGGCAAGGGCAGGGGAGTTGGTCAGGAGTTGTCTTGGCATGGCACCTCCGAGGTTCGGAATCCCAGCCTAACAGGCTGCGGCAAGGCCTATTGTGTTCGCCGCCAGGGGGGCGGAATCCAGCGGCCCTTGGGTTCCCCTCGGGACCAGCCCTTCGACGCCGCCCAGGGCGCCCCGTTAAATCGTTTGCGTGGATGCGTAGCAGAAGGGACGTTTGGCAATGAAGCCCTGAGGGTTGGAGGGGGCACAAAAAAGGGCAGCGCCTCGCGACGCTGCCCGGATTTTTCCCTGTTGGGCCGGTCCGTGGCCCGAGTCATCCGTTGTTACTTGCCGCCGCGGCCGCTCCCGCTGCCGCCGGTCTTGCCGGTGCCGCCCTTGACAGTGGTGGTCACTGTGTCGGAATCATTGCCAGCGACCGGATCTAAGGTAGCGCTTGACACCGTTGCCGTGTTGTCCTTAGTGCCCAAG
>JAEHCY010000044.1 GCA_016880695.1 Chromatiaceae bacterium
ATGCGGGTGACCAAAGAGTACCCGACCTGGGAGGAGAGCTTCCGCGACCGCCGCTGGTTTGGTATCGAGGATGCCGCGGCAGTGCTCAGGGAAGCCGCGCTGGGGGACCTACTACGGAACCTGCCTGCCGCCCTGGGAAAAGCGCCTCGCCGAGCCGGGTAGATCATAACCGCTCAGCTTGCATTGTCCGCGCTTTACCCTTAGGTTCGAGGCTTGGCCACTCTGCTGAACGGGATATCTGGAGGAAGAGGGTTATGACCGACAAGCTTCGAGCAATCCTGACACTGGGCGGTGCGCTGATGGTTGGCGCGGCCGCAATGCAGGCCCAGGGAGGGGAATCCCCCACGGAGCGGGCAATCGAATACCGCCGGGGAATGATGGAGGTATTTTCCTGGAACCTAAGCGCCATGGGCGACGTGGTCAAGGGCGAGGCCCCCTATGACAAGGCCGCCTTCGCGCGCCATGCCCGCGATCTGGCCCATGCCACCGAGCTCGACCTGCTGAAGGGCTTCCCCGAGGACTCGGTCAACGACGAGAGTGACGCCAAGGACGAGATCTGGCTCCAATGGAAGGAGTTTGCGGCGAAGTTTCGCAAACTCCAGGAGGAGAGTGCCAAGCTCGCGAAGGTATCCGCCGCGGGGAATCTGGAGAAGATCAAGCCCCAGTTCAAAGAGACGGCGGAAACCTGCAAGGCCTGCCACAAGGATTATCGGAAATGATAATCGGCTCAGCCGCGGCTAAACCACCCACAGCCCCCTGCACCCAGACCCGTGCTTGATCGCCACGGCGTACTGCTCGACCTGGGGACGATCGACCGGGGCGATATGGACCTCGCCCCGCTGCTCGGCACCTGCAACCATTGGGAGATCTACCAGCGGACCCAACCGGGCGAGCTGCTAGATCGGGTCCGCCAGGCGGAGGCGCTGGTCAGCAACAAGGTGGTGCTCGACGGCAGCACCTTGAGCGCGGCGAAACGCCTGCGCCTGGTGTGCATCGCCGCCACCGGCACCAATAACGTCGACCTGGCGGCGGCGAGAGCGCTTGGCGTCGCCGTCACTAATGTCGTCGGCTATGCCACCGCGTCGGTGGTGCAGCACGTGTTCGGACTGATCCTGACCCTGACCACCCGGATACTGGACCACCGCAGCGCGGTGCTCGAAGGGGCCTGGACTCGGAGCGGGCAGTTCTGCCTACTCGATTTCCCGATCCAGGAGCTCGCGGGGCGCACGCTCAGAATTGTCGGTTTCGGCGAGCTCGGGCGGCGTGGCCCGCGAGGGTGAGGCCTTCGGGATGCGACTGAGGGTGGCGCAACGTCGCGGTGGGCCCACCGTCGCAGGCCGTGTTCCCCTCGATGAACTGCTCGGTGAGGCCGACGTGCTGAGTCTCAGTCCTCACCCCGCATCAGCATCATCGTCGCCCGATCTTCAGCATTCAGTTGTTCGTAGTGCGTACCCATCGCAACACCTTAGCAAAGTGTTGCACTTGGTTATTGAGCCGGCCCAGTGTTGACTTCCAACTCGAGGTGCCTGTGCAGCCACCGCCTCAGGCGCTCCAGCACCCGCTCGGCGGCCCGTTCGCTGGCCACGAACACGGCAAGTCGAGTCGCCCCGGGGAACCACCCCCCGAGGCGCTCACGGAACCGGACGTGAACGTCTCCGCTCATCCGGCTCTTCCTATCCAGCCTGCCCATAGAGCAACCGCCAGTGGGCAAATAGCCCGCTCTGGCGATGTGCCACCCCTCGCAGCCACTGCTCAGCCCGCCGGCGATGGCCCCGCAAG
>JAEHCY010000368.1 GCA_016880695.1 Chromatiaceae bacterium
GCGCACCTGGGCATAGCCGTACTCATGGGCGCTGGCCGCGGCCACCGCGCCCCCGAGCTGGGCGGCCAGGGTCTGCATGCCATAGCAGATGCCAAGCACCGGAACCCCGAGCTCGAACACAATCGCCGGAGCCCTTGGGGTGGTCTCGGCGGTCACCGTTTCGGGTCCACCGGAGAGGATCAGGCCCACCGGCGGGTGCTCGCGCAGGGTCTCCTCGCAGTGGTCGTAGGGGAAGATCTCGCAGAACACCCCCGCCTCGCGCACGCGGCGGGCGATGAGCTGGGTGTACTGGGAGCCGAAGTCGACGATGACGACGCGTTGGGCGTGGAGGTCGAGGTTGCTGGGGCTCATGGGGTCGGGGCGCGCTGCCGGGGGTCTAGAGGGGCGAGAGACCGGGCACCCGCACGGGGGCGGGCGCCCGCTGGGGTTTTGCCTCAGAGATCGATGCGGTAGTTGGGGGCTTCTTTGGTGATCTGAACGTCGTGGACGTGGGACTCGCGCACACCCGCGGTGCTGATGCGCACGAACTCGGGTTTGGTGCGCATCTCCTGGATGCTGGCACAGCCCGTGTAGCCCATCCCCGAACGCAGCCCGCCCACCAGTTGGTGGATGACATTGAGCACGCTGCCCTTGTAGGGGACGCGGCCCTCGATCCCTTCGGGTACCAGCTTTTCCGCTTCGGTGCTCTCCTGGAAGTAGCGGTCGCTGGAACCCTCCTGGCCGGCCATGGCGCCGAGCGAGCCCATGCCGCGATAGGACTTGTAGGAGCGTCCCTGGTAGATTTCGACCTCGCCGGGGGCCTCGTCGGTGCCCGCAAACAGTCCGCCGATCATCACCGAATGGGCGCCGGCGGCGATGATCTTGGCGATATCGCCGGAGTAACGCAGGCCCCCGTCGGCGATCAGCGGCACGTCGGTTCCGGCGAGCGCCTCCGCCACGTTGGCCACGGCGGTGATCTGGGGCACGCCTACGCCGGCGACGACCCGCGTGGTGCAGATGGAGCCCGGCCCGATGCCCACCTTGACGGCGTCGGCGCCGGCGTCGCGCAGGGCCCGGGCGCCGGAACCGGTGGCAATGTTGCCGCCGATGACCTGTACCGCGGGAAAGTTGCGCTTAACCCAGGCGACGCGTTCCAGCACCCCCTGACTGTGGCCGTGGGCGGTATCGACCACCAGCACGTCGACCCCGGCCTCAACCAGGGCGGCGACACGCCCGTCGGTACCGGCACCCACACCCACCGCGGCGCCGGCCCGGAGCCGTTCGTGGTCGTCACGACAGGCATGGGGAAAGTCCTTCGCCTTCTGGATGTCCTTCACCGTGATCAGGCCGCGCAACTGGAAGCGGTCGTTCACGACCAGGACCTTCTCGATCCGGTGCTTGTGCAGCAGTGCCACCACATCCTCGCGGCTCGCCCCCTCCTGAACCGTTACCAGCCGCTCCCGCGGTGTCATGATGCTGGAGACCGGGTCATGGAAACGGGTCTCGAAGCGCAGATCGCGGCCGGTGACGATGCCCGCCAGTTGGTCGCCGTCCACCACCGGTACGCCGGAGATGTTGTGGGCCCGGGTCAGCTTGAGCACCTCGCCGATGCTGGTGTGGGGGCGCACGGTGATGGGGTCGCGGATGATGCCGCTCTCGTATTTCTTCACCGCCAGCACCTGGCGGGCCTGCTGCTCGAAGGTCATGTTCTTGTGGATCACGCCGATGCCGCCCTCGAGCGCGAGCGCAATGGCCAGTCGCGCCTCGGTCACGGTGTCCATGGCCGCTGAGACCAGCGGGATCTTGAGCTGGATTTTTCGGGTGAGCTGCGTGCTGAGATCCACATCCTTTGGCAGGACCCACGAGTGGGCCGGCAGCAGCAAGACGTCGTCGAAGGTGAGGGCTTCCTGAACGAGACGCATGGGCATGGGGCTGTGGCGGCGGGGGTAGGCCGGCATTATAGGTTTCGCTTCGGGCAGGGTAAACTCGACCGCCGCGACAGCCGGGTCTCAACCAACCGCGTTGTGGCCGTTGTGCGCCGCTGCGGGGCCAGCTCGGGCGAACGGCGATTATCCGAGCAGATTGGGTGCGGCGCATCGGGGGATCATCCCAGCTTGCTGTGCGCCGCAGGGCAGGTCGCGGGGTTCGGTACAACGCACCGCCTTTTCAACTGCGAATCGCGGGCCGGCGGGTGGGAGCCGCATCGATATGGCGAACGACGAAGAAGCTCTGCAACCCGACTTTGGGCGCGACGTCTACAGCATCTCCCGGCTCACTCGGGAGGTGAGGACGGTGCTTGAGGGGAGCTTTCCCCTGCTGTGGGTGGAGGGCGAGCTGTCGAATCTCTCCCAGCCCGCCTCCGGTCACCTCTACTTCTCGCTCAAGGATGAGTATGCCCAGGTGCGCTGCGCGCTCTTTCGCATGCGGCGCATCCAGCTACGCTTCCGGCCCGCGAACGGGCTGCACGTCCTCGCCCGGGTCCGCGTCAGCCTCTACGAGGGCCGCGGCGATTTCCAGCTCATCGTCGAGCACCTGGAGCCGGCCGGCGAGGGGGCGCTGCGGTTGGCCTTCGAGCGGCTGAAACAGAAGCTTGAGGCGGAGGGCTTGTTCGCCGCCGAGCGCAAGTGCCCCCTTCCCGCCTTCCCTCGCCAGGTGGGTCTGATCACCTCGCCGAGCGGAGCGGCGCTGCGCGATCTGATGCAATATCGTGAGACTGACCTTTCCGTTCGGTCTTGTGGACCAGGTTCACCTGGATATCGGCCAGGTTCGGCCCTTTTCTCAGATA
>JAEHCY010000045.1 GCA_016880695.1 Chromatiaceae bacterium
ACCGCCACCCCGTGGCGATCGGCCTGATCCACCAGGAACTGCTGCAGTTGCCAGATGCGCTCGAAGTCCTCGAGGTGCCGGCGCCAGTAGCGGGGTTCCGCGCGTTGATCACCTGCAGCACGGCGACCACGCCGCGCTCGGCGTCACCGATCGGCACGCAGAGCAGTGGGCGCGCAGGCGCCCCGCAGCAGGGGGTCCCAAGGCTCTGCGCGCTCGGCATCGCTGGCGAGGGTTCGGCCAATGTCGCCGAGAAGGGTGAGGGTCTTGGTGTTCACCTGAGGGCCTGCTGGTGCAGCCTGTGGTCGAGGCGGGTAAAGCCCGCGAGGCAACGGTGGGTGATGCGCGGATCGCCTCCGGACTCATCGACCGCCTTCACCGGGACGCCGCAGCAGAACCATACCCTCGCGCACCACCAGCGACAAGGGCCTGAGGCGTTGGCCGGCGCAGGGACCCCAGAGGCATTCGCCGTCGTCGATGCGGAACAGCGCCCCGTGGGTGGCGCACTGGATAAGCTGTCCACCGGCGTCGAGAAACCGGTGTGGTTGCCA
This sequence comes from Chromatiaceae bacterium, assembly GCA_016880695.1. Classification (GTDB taxonomy): domain Bacteria; phylum Pseudomonadota; class Gammaproteobacteria; order Chromatiales; family Chromatiaceae; genus JAEHCY01. The sequence continues at coordinate 549 of JAEHCY010000045.1, forward strand.
ATCGAGCGGTGCGCCGGTGTGAGGGCAGGAGTTGCGATAGCCGAAGACCTGATCGCCGCGGCGTACCAAAAAGATCTCGCCGCTGTCCCCATCCCCCTCCAGGCGCAGGCCCCTGCTGCCTGGGTCGGCGATCTCCTCCAGCGGGCAGAGCCCGATCAGCCGCTCCGCGCTCACGTTGGCTCTGCTTGTCCGTCGCAGAGCTGCTCAAGCCCCAGCCGCCCGCACTTGCGGCCCGCCAGGCGGCAGGCGAATTGCAGCGCATCCTCCCCAGCGAACCCCCCGAGCAGGGCGTGGATGACCCCGGCGTTGAAAACATCCCCGGCCCCCAGGGTGTCCACCACCCGCGCCGGTACGAATGCCGGGCGGTGCCAGAAGCGGCCATCCGCCCCGATGACATAGCCCCCGACGGCCCCCCAGGCGAGAAAGCAGTGCGCGGCGGTGGTTCGCCCGATCATCTGCCGCAGGAATGCCTCGGGGTGTGTCGCGCCGGCGGACTTGGCGAAGCCCTTGCCGATCAGCAGCACATCGGGTCCTTCGAGCAGTGCCTCGATGCCCGGGCGCGGTTTCTCCAGCTCAAGCGATAGGGTCGCACCTGGTCGTTCGCGCCGGGCGTGCCGGAGCATGGCGGCGGTTTCCTCCGGGTTGCGTCCCGCGAAGTGGATCCAGTCGTAGCCCGCGAGGGGAACGCGCGAGAGCTCAGCGGCGGTGAGCTCGGGCAGATCGCGGTGGTGGACGATGGTGCGGCTGCCGCTGGATTGGCTGAGGCAAACGTAGGAGGTCGGCACCCCAGCGCCGGCGCGGCACTGGGCGAAGCGATGCTCAACGCCGATGCGATCAAGCTCACCGAGCACGAAGTGGGCATCCGCGTCGTCCCCAATCACCCCCACCCAGGCCGCGCGGTGTCCCAACTGACTGAGCACCGCCAGGGTATTGGCCGCATTGCCACCCCGGCGGCGGTGCCGGGCGGCGGCGCGAAGCTTCTGGTCTTCCCGCGGGAAAGCGGCCACCTCGAGCAGGATGTCGAGCGTTACCACCCCCACCCCGAGCACTGCCGTGCGCTTTGTCAGCAGGCCCGTGCCAGTAGTATCGGGCAGCGATCCCGGGCTCGGGTCAATCACTGTCAGCACCAGCGCAGTCGCACCAGCAGTCCAGATCTGCCGTTACCAGGCTGCATCGGCTCACCGCGTGGGCGCGGGCTTGCCCGCGCTCTGCCCACACCAGCGGCCGGTTAAGCGCCGGCAAGCCGGGCGCCCACAACTGCCCACGCGCTTCCAATCCACATGGCGGTAGTTGCACCACAGGGCCATCCCCCAAGGGCCAGGGCGGGTAGAATCGCGGCAACGGTTGAGGCGCAGCCTGACCCAGTGC
>JAEHCY010000369.1 GCA_016880695.1 Chromatiaceae bacterium
CCAGGATTTCCGCCGTGGTTGGGAAGCTGCGTTTTGATCGAGAGTTGCGTTTTTGCCGTTGGTGGGAACTGACGCGCAATCAGCCAGACGCTCGGTGGCGACGAGGCGAACCGCTCTCAGCGACCTGGTGTGTGCCCTACCCCTTCGCCCGCGCCGGGGACCATCGAGGTTTCGGGGCCTGAGGGTCTGCCAGCGGGAGCGAGTTACCCGATGGGCCGTCGTACGGACCCGAGCTGCTGGCATTCGAGATCCCAGGGAACGACCGGGAGGCTCCTGACCAGGCGAGGGATTCCGGCGATCGGCGCCGGAACTACCGCAAAGCTGTAAATGCTGCTGAGAAATTCTCGGCACAGTGAAAAGGGCCGAACGGTCATGGGGCTTAGCGGACACACCCCAATCATGAAAGCCCCGGCTGTTCCCCCTCACCCCCGGCCCCCTCTCCCGCAAGCGGGCGAGGGGAGGTACGCGAGTCGCTCACGCAACTTTCGGGGTAACCCTTGGCACGCGATCCGGCTACCATTGGACAACCGCGACGCTGAAGGTCAATGCACGCTTTGCGTGCTCGGCTCCGCCGCGTTTCTTCCCACCACCCGGACCCAGGGCAATGAGCTACGCCATTCTCAAACTGGCTCATGTGATCGGTGCCATCCTCATCGGGGCGGGTTTGATCGGCGTCTGGCTCGCTGACCTGCGTTCCCGTCAGTCGCGGGAGCTGGTGCGATTCTCCGAGGCGGTGAGGGCCATTGCGGTTTTCTATGACGGTCTGGTCGTGCCAGGCGCCTTGTTGCTCCTCGCCTCCGGCACCTGGTTGATCGTCGAGTTCTTCGGCGGTTGGGGGTTCCTCGAGACGCCCTGGCTCGCGGGAATGGTGGCGCTCTTTGCGTTCGAGTTCATCGAAGGCAATACGGTAACGCGCCTCTATTTCTTGAGACTGCGCCGGCTCACCGTCGAGGCCCTGTCGGTGGGCGCGTTCACCCCGGCCCTTGAGCGTGCGCGCGCCGAGCATCTGCCGACGTTCACCCACTTTCTCGATCTCCCGGTGCTGTTTCTGATCGTCACCCTGGGAACGCTGAAGCCCGAGAGCTGGACGGTGTTCATCCTGGGCGCATCGCTCGCCATGGTCGTTGCGGTGACCCTCACGCTGCTCCTACCACGGCTCTACCCCTGGGGCGCAGCACCGGCCGGGAGGTAACGGCTAAAGCGGCTCGCGACGGGACAATCCGCCGCGCCGCCCACCGCCAATCATTCTTTCCGGCCCATCCGCTGGATTGCGGCATTGCGCTCGTCTTGGGTACCGATGTTGGGCTATCTTGAACCCCCTGTTGGTATCACCCTGGGGAGAACGCGCGGATGCAAGGGCGTGGGTTTAGCCGCTACACCCTCCTGCTTGGACTGATCCTCGCGCTGGTTTGGGGCTGGTCCGCCTATCGACCGGTCTATCCCCATGACTGGCTGCTCGAGAACTACCTGGTCTTCCTTTTCGTCCCGCTGATCGGGCTGCTCGGGTTCTACTTTCGCCTCTCCAACCTGAGCTATACCCTGATCACGCTGTTTATGGTTCTACACCTGGTGGGCGCCCATTACACCTACGCGGAGGTGCCCTTTGGGTTCAGGTTGCAGGAATGGTTCGGCGCGAGCCGTAACCTCTATGATCGGCTGGTGCACTTCAGTTTTGGCTTGCTGCTGGCCTATCCGCTGCGGGAGATGTTCGTGCGCGTCACCCGCGCGCGGGGTTTCTGGGGTTTTTATCTCCCGGTGGAGTTGACGCTCGCCTTCTCAGCCCTCTACGAGGTGATCGAGTGGCTGGTGGCGGAGGCGGTTGACCCCGCCGCGGGACTGGCCTTCCTCGGCGCCCAGGGCGATGTCTGGGATACGCAGAAGGATATGCTGCTTGCCGTGGTGGGCTCGGTGCTGGCGATGATCCTGACCCTCGGAGTCACCCTGGTGGTGGACCCCGATGCGCCCCGGGAATTCCGGGACAGCTTTCGCCTACCGCCCGACGACCGCCCCATCGGCGAGCAACAACTGTTGGCCTGGTGGCGGAGCCGGCGCGGAACCTAGCGCCGACGGACCAGGGGGATCATTGCACGGGGGCGTTCCCTTCGGGCGAGGGCTAGGTCTTTCGCCTAACCTCCCCTAGGCCGTATCCTCCAGCACCAAACATCCTTTTCCCCCTCGGGTAAGGCACCGGAGTCAAGAGGCCCACCATGTATCAGAATCAGTTCGCCCTTCTTGGCTCCCGGCGCTTCTTGCCGCTGGCCGTTACCCAGTTTCTCGGCGCGTTCAACGACAACCTGTTCAAGAACGCCCTGGTGATGTTGATCACCTACGTCCTGGCCGAGCGCTCCGGACTCAACGCCCAGGTGCTGGTGGTGATGGCGGGCGGAATTTTCATCCTGCCCTTCTTCCTGTTCTCCGCCACAGCGGGGCAATTGGCGGACAAGTACGACAAGGCCTGGCTGACGCGCTGGATCAAGCTGGCCGAGATCCTCTTCATGCTGCTGGCCGCGGCTGGCTTCTACCTGCACAGCGTGACCCTGCTGATGCTGGTTCTGTTCCTGATGGGTACCCACTCCACCTTCTTCGGGCCGATCAAATACGGCATGCTGCCCGACCACCTCCAGGAGGATGAACTGGTGGCGGGCAATGCCCTGATCGAGACCACCACCTTCCTCGCCATCCTCGGGGGTACCCTGTTGGGGGGGCTGGCGATCCTGACGGACAGGGGCATCGCCCTGGTCTCCGCCCTGGTGGTGACCGTAGCGGTGGCCGGTTGGCTGGCAAGCCGCGCCATCCCCGCCACCCACCCCGCGGTCCCCGAGATGCGCGTGAGTCTCAACCTGTTCCGCGAGACCTGGCGCATCATCGCCCACGCCCGCGGTAATCGGGCGATTTTCCTGTGCATCCTTGGCATCTCCTGGTTCTGGATGGTGGGGGCCACCTTCCTCTCGCTGTTCCCGACCCTGGGCAAGGACGTGATGGGCGCCAACGAACAGGTGGTGACCCTGTTCCTGATTGCCTTCTCGGTGGGGATCGCGCTGGGCTCGCTGCTATGCAACCGCCTGCTCAAGGGCCAGGTGCACGCCACCTATGCGCCCCTGGGAGCACTGGGGATC
>JAEHCY010000046.1 GCA_016880695.1 Chromatiaceae bacterium
CAAGCTCGGACGCCGCCGTACCGCCCATCTGGCCATGGCGATAGGCCGATTCGAAGGGTGGGCAGGGGGTACTCGGATAGCCGCTGACGAACAGGCGGGTGTGCTCACCCTGCCACTGCGCGAGGGGGAGTCTCTCCAGCTCAGCAATGGCCAGTCCCAACCAAGGGGCTAAGGGGTACAGATCCCGCAAGACATCGAGACTATCGTCCTCCGGGACAGCCAACAGGGCAGCGAGGATGTGTAGCGGTGTCAGGTGACGATCTCCGATGCGGTGAAGAGCGGGCCAGAGAGGCCGTGTGGGACGCCGAACGGGCGTGGCGCCCATATGCGACGCGGAGGGTGAAGTGTGGCGCACCGCGTACCCTCAAGCGATGCGTCACGCGGAACCATTTGTTGATAAGTGAATAATTAAATACTAAACTACTCGCCCTTCGGTAAACACTCTTTTTGCTTTTAGGAGACCCTGATGGAAACCTTTCTCGGACTTGCCGGCGCTGGGGTCGGCATGTTGATCCTGTTCGTCCTCTACCTGGGAGGCGCGGCCGTCGCGCTCAAGCTCGTCGCTGCTCTGCGAGCCCGGAAGAGCGGCACGGACTGACCACCCCGCAACACCGCCCCCTACAGACGCCGAGCCAACGGCCGCAGCGCGGCCGTTGGCTCGTGATCGGTCTACGCGCTACCAGGGGTAGGCGTAAACCCCAGCGTACATGAAGTAGTGCCGCAAGAGGTAACCGCCCATCAGCACCAGCACCGAGGCGGTGATGATCGGCACATGGCTGGTCCAGCCTTTGACCAATCCCTTCAGCTCCAAGAGGAAGGGCACGATCAGGCCGAAGCCGATGAAGCCAATCAGCCATCCCAGGTCGGTGAACAGAAGCTCCCAGGAACGCATGGCCGATTCCGAGCCGCGTTGCAGATAAAAGAAGAAGGAGAACAGGATCACCAACTCCGTCGAGATGAGCACCAGGTCGATGCGCTCGTAGAGCACCCGGATCTTCTCGTCGGCGGCATCCTTGATGACGGTGTACATAATCAGGAGCAGGAACGCCATGGCGGTGGAAAAGGCCGAGACGGTGAACAGCAGCGGCACCCCCGGATTGGCCCATAGGGCCACGGCCGGAAAGGATTGCAGCAGAAGCCCGGTGTAGACCGCCACCCCCACGCCGTTGATCACCGCCATCCAGCCGACGAACTTGCGGTAGCGAGTCACCAGATCGCACAGCTTGATCACCGGGTCCCATTCCAGAACCTTGCTGACCCCGGGGATCTTCTTGAACAACGGCGTCACCCGCGCATAGGGCAGCGCGTAGAGCACCCCCCAGACCATCATCCAGATGATGAACTGGGTGCCCCAGGCGATCCAGGCATTCGGCTGCAGGGCGAAAACCAGGGGATTGAGGATGTAGATCGCCGCCACGTGGTGCAGCAGGTGCCAGAACAACATCGCGGAACCGAGCGCCAGCAGCACCACCCCCGCGCCGGCGCCCCACAGCACTAGGTTGCGATGGGGCTTAAGGTACATGTCGGTCAGGAAGGTCACCGCCAGGGTCGCGGCACCGAGCCCGCCGGTGTAGAGATACACGGCTAGCCACCAGGTCCAGAGGTCTTGGGTCGAATAGGTCATGGTGACGTCCATCTCAGCCCCTCCACTTGAGGTCGTCGATGTAGAACACGTTGGGTCGGGTGCCGATATGCGGCATCAGCGGCCTGGCCACCCCGCTGGCCACCATCTGGGCCACCGGGTCGGTGGGGTTGTCGAGGTCGCCGAACATCCGCGCCGATCCCACACAGGTCTCCACACAGGCGGGTGGGAGACCCTTTTCCACCCGGTGATCGCAGAACGAGCACTTATCCATGCTGGGGCCAGTGCGTCGGTAGTCCGAACCATAGAACTCCCGTCCCTTGGCCACGTCGGCGTAGGTGATGGGCACCCGGGCGTGGTAGGGACAGGCCATGGCGCAGGCACCGCAGCCCATGCACTTGTCCTGGTTCACCATGACGATGCCGTTCGGCTTCTTGTAGGTGGCCCCGGTGGGACACACGCTCATACAGGGCGGGTTGTCACAGTGGTTGCACAACCGCGGGAAAAAGCGCCGATGCACGTCGGTCCCCACCCCGATCTCCTTGTCGTGGACGTAGGTCCGCCATTTGTGCTTATCCCACACGGGGGTCTGGTTCTCCAGGGCGCAGGCCGCCATGCAGGCATTGCAGCCCACACAGGTGTTGAGGTTGATAACCATGGCGTAATGGGTCATCTGGGTGCTCCTCCTTTAGGCCTTGGCTACCTTGACAGTGAACTCCTGGGAGCGGAAGCCCGCCACCACCGGCTCCACCTGATAGGGGATGAGCTTATTGGTGGCGGTGCCATCGCCGTGGGTACGGGAGAGCGCCTTGTTTTCCACCCCAAAGGAGGAGTAGACGAACAGGGTGTCGAGATGCACCAAGCGGGTTACGTGGGCGCGCCCGCCGGTCACCTGTCCCGACTTGGCATTGGTGAGCTTGAGAGGGTCACCGTTTTTGATGCCGAGCTTCTTCGCCCGCTCGGGATGGATCCAGACGCCTTTGTAGACGTCGTCCTTGAACTGGTTGATACCCGCCAGCACCGGGTTGTTGCTGTTGGTGGAACCGTGGGAAACGGTGGGCGTCTTGCCGTAGGTAAAGTAGAACTCGTCCGCCCCGAGTGCTGAGGTGACCGGCTGGCCTTCCCGGTACTCGGGCGCGATCCAGGTGGCCAGCACGCTGAAGTTGGGTTGGGTGTGGCCCCCATCGCGCAGACCGCGGAACAGATCGCTGTAGAACTCCAGCCGACCGCTGTCGGTGGGCACCGGCATCTGACGTGGCATGCTCCACTGCTCGAGGATGTGGTGCCCGTCCTCCTCGGGATAGATCCCCCGCTCGCGCAGGACCTGATCGATCTTCTCCGGGGTGGTACCAAGGCGAGCCGCGGTTTGGGCAAAGGACACCCGCCGGCAGGCGGCGGCAAAGGCCCCCTTCTTGTGGGTCTTCTGGGTCTCGGCAAAGGCCGCCTTGACCGCGGCGGCGTTGAGGCCGGTGAGCTTTTCCACCCAGGTGAGGAAACCCTCCGTGTTACCGCTCAGGATGCCGGTCATCTTGAGCAGGATGTCCGCCGTCTCTTCGGTGTCGTAGAGGGACTCGATGGCGGCGTAGCGGGTGGTAAGGGCGAGATCGTGGTTGACCCCGTTGCCGTATAGGGTGGGCTCGTCGCGCTCGAGATAGGTGCTGTTGGGCAGGATCACGTCCGCGTAGGGGGCGGTGTCGGAAGGCAGCACCTCCACCATGACCACCAACTCCACGTTCTTGTGGCTCAGGGTCTCCTTCCAGTAGCTGTCCGGGTAGTAGTGCCGTACCGGGTTGGCGGCGTTGATGATGAAGGCGCGGGTAAGGTAGGGCTCGCCCTTCCAGTTGACCTTGCCCTCGACGGATTCGCGCATGCCGCTGTCGGTCATCACCGGCAGGGCCACATTGAAGTGACCGGCCGCTTTCTCTTGGGCGTTCCAGGCCCAAGTCCAGCCGGGTCTGCCGTGGGAGAAGTTCTCGCCCTTGGAGAGGGCGCCGATCACCATCTTGGCAAAGGCCATACCGGCGAGGTTGGCAAGTGGCGCGCCCATCTCGTAGCCGCTCTCCATGGCCTGGAACATCTGGTGCGCCTTGTGGTGAAGCTCACCGGAGTTCATCCAGCCGCCCACCGAATCGATGCCGCCGGTCAGCGCCTGCACCATGGCCTGCACGCGACGCAGCATCATCACATTGCCGAAGCGGGCGCCATGCCAGCCGGGATCGACAATGGCGGGCCGGGTGGTGCCGAACTCCCGCGAGATGCGGGAAATGGTCTGGGAAGGCACCCCGGTGATCTCCGCCGCCCACTCGGGGGTGTAGGTGGCAAGCTCCTCAAGCTGCGCCTGGAACACGGTCTTGACCAACCGCCCTTCCACCATGAAACCCTCGGGCACCTTGAGCCCCGGGGTGAAGCTGCGGCCATCGGCGTCCTTGTGGTTCTGATGGCTGAACTTCTTGAGCACGCGCAGATTGGTGGTGTCTTCCTCCACCACTAGGGGCCGGCCCTCCGCATCGGTTACCGGTTGCCACTCGCCATTTCCGTCCTTGGCGATCAGAAACGGCATATTGCTGTGGCGCTTGAGGAACTCCGCATCGTAGAGGCCCTCCTTCATCAGGATGCGCATCAGGGCTAGCATGAAGGCAAGATCGGTGCCCGGACGGATCTGGATCCACTCGTCGGCCTTGGCGGCGGTTTCGGAGCAGCGCGGGTCGAGGGCCACGATCTTTGCCCCGTTCTTGCGGCCCTGGGCAAAACGCACCATACGGCAGGTGGACACCGCCCCGATGGAGGCGTTGTTGGCCACCAGCAGGATGTACTTGGCGTGATCGAAGTCGGGCAGCACCTCGTCGTGAATGTTGAAGTTGCCGGTGACCACGTCGGTGCCCAGGTGACCCGTGGTCACGCAGTGCTGCATGGGCGAGGCGACGATGTTGGGCACCTCGTTGGCCATGGCAAAGGGCACTGCCCAGTTCATGTAGAACACGCACGAGGTCCAGCCGCCC
>JAEHCY010000370.1 GCA_016880695.1 Chromatiaceae bacterium
CAAGCGCCCACTGTAATGGGGGGGACAGGGTTAAGGCCTGAACCTTCGGCAACGAGTGAGCCGTGCGTGTCTCAATGGCAGTAATGCACCCGAGCGGGTGAAACCGCCCCGCATGCGGGGTGCTGTGGGAGCCGGGGGAGAAAACCCCCGGCGACCCGATTACGCAGGGCTCTTGATTTTTGGGCACCGGACCCGCTCAACTGCCGCGGCGCCCACCTACCGATCGCCGAGCGCCGCGTATCCGATTCCCTCAAGCGCTGCTGTGGCTCCGTTTCCAGGCGCTGAGGTCCCTGTCTAGGATGGCCTCGAGCTTTCCGACCTCGTCGGCAAACTCCCTCACGAGCTGGTCCCTGAAGGCCGGCGGGAAGCGGGGCGGCTGACGCATGACCCAGTTGAACCTTGCCAGCTTCTTGTGGAGTTGCTTGATCCCTGTTGGACGCACACCGCGACGCACCTCCGAGCGGGCCACGGCGCCGAGAATCGCCGTGGGTGGCTTATAGAGCAGGCGTTGCAGCCAACGCCAGCGGTAGGTCCGGCTCTTGAATTTGTGGGGGAAGGGGTCCTCGCTGCGGATGGTTGGAATGGCCGTTAGGTCGTCGCTCACACCGCAAAAGCGCAGTAAGCGGCCGCAGGTGGCTACCGGGTCGGAAGCAATGTCCTCAGAGACGATAATGTGGCAGCGTTCCCGGCCGGCCAGGTCCAGAAGTTGCTGGACGTGTGTGCCCAGGCTTGCCACGTCGCGGTAGCGGAGCCGGTGCGGATCGGTGCAACGCTTGGGGATGCGCTCGCCTCGGGCGCGCGCCTTCTGCAATGCCCAGGCGGTTTCGAAATCCTCTTCGTCTTCCTCGAGCAGATACAGCAGGCGGAAGTGGTAGGAGCGCAGCATCTCCACCGGGTTGCGCACGGTGACGATGAAGCGGGCCTCTGGCTGAATCGCTTGGATCAGCGCCAGCGCCTCGGGATGGTAGAGGTAGGAAACCGAACCCTCCGCGACCACTCGATGCGTAGCGGGGTCGAAATGCGCGAAATACCGATCCAGGTAATCCTGCTGGATGCGTCCCGGGGCGTCTTTGGGCAGCCGGTCGAAATAATTGAGCTCCTTTGGTCGGGAAAAGCACACTTCGGGGTGGCGGGCGAGCAGCTTGCTGATCGAGGTGGTGCCGCACCTGGGCGCCCCGACCAGAAACACCCGGGGAAAGAACGCAAAATCGCTGGCTTGGATCTCTGGCGTCATGGCGGCGAAGGGTCCTTGAAAGCTAGCCGTTTAGAGAATGGTTTGACTGTTTTCGACGGCGACAAAGCCACCCGCGCGGGTGGAGTAACGGCGCACCGACAGGCTCACACGCGGTGCCGCCGACCGATTTAGGATGCGGTAAATATGGTATTCGGCGCGGTGCGCCGGCCGTTCGCTCAGCTCGGAGGCCGAGCGGACGCCAATCGCCGGAGCCCGGCCGCCCGGTATGGGCAGCCAGTTCAGACAGGATCGGTGGCCGTGCCCGTGCAGAACCAGTTCCACCCCCCGCTCTGCGAGGACTGCCCCGAGCGCTTGGGCGTCAGTGAGGCGCTTGCGCCAGTGGATGCTCCCCGGCGCCGGAGGATGATGCAGCAACAGGATCCGGAACAGGCCGGACGAGCCCGTCTGGCGAAGCAGCTCCGAAAGGGCGTCGAGCTGGCGTTGTCCGATACGGCCCGTGGCGAGCAGGAGTGACGAGGGGACGGCCGTGCTCACGCCGATCAGGGCCACGGAACCGCGAATGCGCAGGTTGGGAAAGGTCGACTCCAGGTTACCGTCCCTGGTCGCCTCGTCCGAACGCATATAGGGCGTCCAATGCCTGAAGGTCTGCTCCCAGCGCTCCGCCCGGTAGGCGTCGTGATTGCCGGGCACCAGGGTCACTTGTTGCGGTGTTCCGACCCGCGGCAGCCAGGCGGCCGCCTCCTGGAACTCCCGC
>JAEHCY010000006.1 GCA_016880695.1 Chromatiaceae bacterium
CGATATAGGGGTAGGTGTGGGCCGAACAGGTGTCGCCGATCAGGAGCGAGTCGCACTGGGTGTGATTGCGCGCGTTCTCCGCCCGCTGAGCGATGCGCACCAGGCCCCGATAGGCCTGCTGTCCGTGCCCCGCCGAGATGCCCTTGGAGACGATGGTGGAGCGGGTATTGCGGCCGATGTGGATCATCTTGGTGCCGGTATCGGCCTGCTGGCGGCCCTTGGTGACCGCCACCGAGTAAAACTCGCCCACCGAATCCTCGCCACGGAGGATGCAGCTCGGATACTTCCAGGTGATGGCGGAGCCCGTTTCCACCTGGGTCCAGGAGATCTTCGAACGCGCACCGCGACAATCGCCGCGCTTGGTGACAAAGTTGTAGATCCCGCCGCGGCCCTCCGCATCTCCGGGGTACCAGTTCTGCACCGTGGAGTACTTGATCTCGGCACCCTCCATGGCGATCAGCTCGACGACGGCGGCGTGGAGCTGGTTCTCGTCACGCATCGGGGCCGTGCAACCCTCCAGATAGCTGACGTAGGACCCCTCTTCCGCGACAATCAGGGTGCGCTCGAACTGCCCCGTGTTCTTGGCGTTGATCCGGAAGTAGGTGCTGAGCTCCATGGGGCAACGCACCCCTTTGGGCACGTACACGAACGTCCCGTCGCTGAACACCGCGGAATTGAGCGCCGCATAGAAGTTGTCGGTGTAGGGCACCACCGAGCCCAGGTATTGCCGCACCAGATCGGGATACTCATGGACCGCCTCGGAGAAGGCGCAGAAGATCACCCCAGCCTCGGCTAGCTTGGCGCGGAAGGTGGTGGCCACCGACACGCTGTCGAAAACCGCATCGACCGCCACCCCCGCCAGGGCCTTTTGCTCCTCGATGGGGATGCCGAGCTTCGCATAGGTCTCAAGCAGCGCCGGGTCGACCTCTTCCAGGCTTTTTGGCCCTTCCTTCTTCTTGGGTGCCGAAAAGTAAGAGATCGCCTGGAAATCGATGGGGCGGTAGTACACCGAGGCCCACCGCGGCTCCTGCATCTGCAGCCAGTGACGGTAGGCCGCCAGGCGCCACTGGAGCACAAACTCGGGCTCGCCCTTACGCGCCGAGATGGAGCGCACCACGTCCTCGTCGAGGCCGGGCGGCAGGGTATCGGACTCGATCTCGGTCACGAAACCGTGCTCGTATTCCGACCCCACGATGTCGTGTACGGCGGGGGAACCATTCATGCGGGGATGCTCCGATTTCCTGAGACTTTATCTCGGAAATGAATATAAGCGAAGACTGGTTCTTTTCAACACCTTAGATGTTGCGGGAAGCTTCGACCCGAAGGGTCCGCCCTCTGCAGCGCTGCTCATGGTCTGGACGGCGATGAGGTTTTTCAAGGTCCGTCAGGACATTCCGCTGTGCCGGTTGCACCCCCACCCACATGCGGGTCCCGCCCCTGGTACGCCACGGCTTCTCCGACCGTGCAGATCCCCGCTGTAGAGCAGGGGACATCCGGCGCAGAGGCACTTTCTTCCTGCAGAACACAGCGGAGGCCGCCGATAAATCCGACAGAAAATAAGATCAGGCTGGCCGCCGATCGTCAATGCGCTCGCTCAAGCGAGGCTAACCCGGTGCCGACCCCTGCTCCGACGCACGAGTGGGACCCCGGGGGCCACAGTTAGGATGGGTCCCAGCCACCATCCTTGCGATAGCGGCGCGGCAACAGGTCCGAGACGCTGAAGACGTCCGGACCCTGGATCCCGGGCAAGATCACCCTGGCCCCGGTCGCGTAGTCGGCCAACATCTCGCGACAGGCCCCACAGGGGGCAACCACCCGGCCCTGCCGGTTCACCGCCACGATGGTTTCGATGTCCCCCTCACCCTCGGCGATGGCCATGCCGATGGCCACCGGCTCGGCGCACACCGCCATCCGCCCGACCCGGGTGTCCAGACTCACGGCGGCGAACACCCGGCCGCTGCGGGTTCGAAGCGCCACACCCGTCTCATGCCGATCCTTGGCGAAGCGCGCCAGAAGCAGCCGGTGGGCCAAGGCGATAAGCTCCTGGTCCTGCGCCGTGCAAAGACCAGTCGCGAGTCGAGGGGATGCGCCCTCATCGGGTCTCGGTGCCAACGGTGCGTCCAATAGGGTTTCTGCCGATTGTTAATCGCCGGAACGAGCGGCCCTTGACCAGGCTGCGCGACAGGATAACGAAAAAGCCCGTCCGCGGTAGCGGGCACAGCGACAGGTTACCGCTGGAATCCGACTCATCGCCGCGGTATCCGCGCCCGGGAGTCGCAGTTTTCAGGGGGGTTGCATAAACTAAACGCCAGCAGCCTTCTCGGTCGGCGGAGCCCCATCGATGCCCGCGGCTGCAACGGCCCTGTTTCGTCGACGACGTCCCGATTCAGAACCCTGGAAAGGGAAGAGTTCAGATGGGGTTCTGACGTTAGGGCGATCAAGGCATCCTCCATCGCGACGAGCGGCGCTACCGCGCTCGTCGCTGAGCAGTCTGATCTAGGAGATGGGACCGGTATGATTCGCAGCGCACCCCTCAATCTGATGCTGGCCGCCGTGCTCACGAGCGCTGCGGCCACCGCCGAGACCGTTTATCGTTGGGTCGACAAGGACGGATCGGTCAACTTTTCATCGGAGACGCCGCCGGGCACCCCCGCGAGCCGGGTGAGCACGCTGGAGGTGGCACCCGGACCACCGCCGGAGGATCAGCAGGCGGCTGAGGAACGGGCGCAGCGTACCCAAGATGCCGCCGACCGCCTGCGCGAGGAACGCCAGGCGGTCAAGCAGAGTCGGCAGCAGGCCGTTGCCCTGGCCGAGGATGAGGTACGCAGGGCCCAGGCACAACTGGCCAAGGCCCAGATCCAGAACCCCGACGACTGGCAGACCATCGCCGGCGTCGGCGGGCGCCATCTCAAGCCGGGTTATTCCGATCGGGTCCGCGTGGCCCTGGAGGCCCTGGCCAAGGCGCAGGACAAGCTGGCCCGGACCCAGCGGGATGCCCGTTGAGAGCGTTGCGCGGGCTTCGCCCAGGAGCCGACACACCACGAGACCCCTACTTTGGGTGTGCGGATGAGCGGTGCTTGCGCCATCGCCACCAGGGCGACAGCCCGTAGTGCCAGAGGCTAACAGCGAGGGCCGCAAGCCCAATCCCCCGCAACAACCAGGCGGCCCCAGGGGAAACACCGTAGGCCGGCAGGGTCACCCACACAACGAATAGCCCCACCGACACAACCAGCATCAGGTGTCCCGCCGGTTGCGCACCCCAGTCCCAGCGCCCTGACAGCGCCGTCCCGACCCAGGCCGCCAGAAACCCGCCCATGAGCCCCGCCGCCACGTCCACCGGCCAGTGCACGCCCACCACCACCCGGCTCAGGGCGATCTCGGCGGCCAGGATCACCAACCCCAGGCGCAGCCAACGATTGCAGACGAAGCAGAACCAAACCCCCAGGAACAGGGCCGCGGTCACACTGTGACCGGAGGGGAAGCTGCCCCGTCGATGACCCGCCCCGATCAGGTTCAGGGCATCCGCCGGCAGCACCGCGGGTGGTCGCGCGGCGTCAAACAACGGCTTGAGGCTGTGGGTGAAGAGGGTGCCCAGAACGGCCGCCAGCGCCAAGGCCCAGAACAGCCGCGGATTCCGCCGGCTCCCCAGGAGCGCCAGGGCAAAAACCGTCCGCTCGTCGCCCAGCACCGTCACCAGCTCCCAGGGCCACTGCGGCTGGACGGCGCCCAGGGAATTGAGCAGCGCAAAGCCGGTGTGATATCCGCCCAGCAGATAGAGTGCCAGCGCGATCGAGCCGGAAAGTCCCGCCCATCCGAGCAGCACCCGATCGCCGCAGGGTTCCACCGCGATCGGGACGGGTGCCAATGCGCCACGGAGATCCTGCCACCAGAAGGCGGCGAAACGCTCAGCCACCCGCTCCCTCCTGGTCGAGCCGCAACAGGA
>JAEHCY010000371.1 GCA_016880695.1 Chromatiaceae bacterium
GATGCCATCCACCAGAGACTCGCGGCAGCCGTAGAGGTTGTCGAACTTGGACTTGGTAACCTAATCATTCACGTTCATGGCGGGAAACAGAAGCGTGCCCTGTTCCTGCATCTGGTAGAGCCGATGCACGCCGGTGGTGGTCTCTTCGGTGACGCCGCGGATCTGCTCGGCCATGCGGGTCCATTTCTGCGGGTCGGCGGCGATGCAGCGGCCGAGAAGACCGAGGACTGCGCGCCACTCCTCGTTGTCCGCGGGCGTGGGCTGGGGCACAGCGCCGGAACGCTCATATTCGACACCCTTGTGGATCACCAGGGTGGCATCCCCGCCGTCGTCGAGGATCATGTTGGGCCCAGCGCCATCGGGCCAGGTGAGTGCCTGCTCGGTGCACCACCAATATTCCTCGATGGTCTCGCCCTTCCAGGCAAATACCGGAACCCCCCGTGCCGCGATGGCCGCAGCCGCGTGGTCCTGGGTAGAGAAGATGTTGCAGGAGGCCCAGCGGACCTGGGCGCCGAGATCGACCAGGGTCTCGATAAGCACCGCCGTCTGGATGGTCATGTGCAGGCTGCCCGAGATGCGGGCGCCGGCGAGTGGTTTTTCCGCCCGGTACTTGTGACGCAGCGCCATCAAGCCGGGCATTTCGGTCTCGGCAATCGCGATCTCTTTACGGCCCCAGGGGGCGAGGGAAAGGTCCGCAATCTTGTAGTCGGGGTGCTCACTCATGGTCGTTGACTCCAGCGATAGATGAGTGAGCGCCGTTGTAGGGCAACGGGGCCCCCGAGCCTGGCCCCCTGCAGGGGGGGTCGCAGCGCTCCTCGGGGGACCGATGTTGAAAGGACTAGTGGCCGCTAGACCTAGAGCCCGGCGGCATCGCGCAGCTCATCGGCCTTGTCGGTCCGCTCCCAGGTGAAGTCGGGGTCCTCGCGACCGAAATGACCGTAGGCGGCGGTTTTGCGATAAATCGGCCGAATCAGGTCGAGCATGCGGATGATGCTGTAGGGGCGCAGGTCGAAGTGTTCGCGAACCAGGGCGGCGATCTTGTCTTCGGCGATGCGGTGGGTGCCGAAGGTCTCGACGTTGATCGAGGTGGGCTCGGCAACACCGATGGCGTAGGAGACCTGGATCTCGCAGCGCTCTGCCAGGCCGGCGGCGACGATGTTCTTTGCCACGTAGCGACCGGCATAGGCGGCGGAGCGGTCCACTTTGGAGGGGTCCTTGCCGGAGAAGGCGCCGCCGCCATGGCGGGCCGCCCCGCCGTAGGTATCGACGATGATCTTACGCCCGGTCAAACCGCAGTCCCCCACGGGGCCTCCGATCACGAACGATCCGGTGGGGTTGATGTGGATCTTGGTATCCCCGTGGATCCAGGCCTCCGGAAGAACGGGCAGGATGATGTTCTCCATCACCGCCTCACGCAGGTGCCGGTATTCGATGTCCGGATCGTGCTGGGTGGAGAGTACCACGGCGTCCACGGCCACCACCTGGTTGTCTCGGTATCGCAGGGTCACCTGGCTTTTCGCATCGGGCCGGAGCCAGGGGAGGATCTTCTCCCGCCGCATCTCGGACTGGCGCTGCACCAGACGGTGGGCATAGGCGATGGGGGCGGGCATGAGCACGTCGGTCTCGCGGGTGGCGTAGCCAAACATCAGCCCTTGATCACCCGCGCCCTGCTCCTCGGGGTTCTCGCGGTTGACGCCCTGGGCGATGTTCGCCGACTGCTTGCCGATCAGGGAGATCACCGCGCAGGTGCTGCCGTCGAAACCGACCCGGGAACTGGTGTAGCCGATGTCACGGATTACCCCACGTACCACCTCGTCGAGGTCCACCCAGGCGTCGGTGGTAATCTCCCCGGCCACGATCGCGGCACCCGTCTTGACCAGGGTTTCGCAGGCCACCCGCGCGCGCTCGGGATTGGGGTCAAGGCGCAGAATCTCGTCGAGGATCGCATCGGAGATCTGATCGGCAACCTTGTCGGGGTGCCCTTCAGAGACGGATTCGGAGGTAAA
>JAEHCY010000047.1 GCA_016880695.1 Chromatiaceae bacterium
GGACCTCCGGTACCTGGATGCGGCCATCCTGATCGGCATCGAGCAGGGCGAGGGTGTGGGCATCAAACTCGACGCCCGTCGTGGGGCAGCTCAAGGCGGCCCAGAGCTTTTGATCGAGATCGGGAAGGTGACGGAGGTCGGCACTGGAATCGATGCGGACCTGGTCAACCCCCCCACGCGGTTGAATCGCCAGTGGTGGCCGCCCGCTCCGAAGTCGCTTTCATAGAAATCTCCAAGGACAAGGTTGATCAGGGACGGAAAAGAACGCTAATTACTGTGAATTTCATCACATATTGTCTTCGCGCACCTTCTGCGTTGCAACCCTGATCGAAACCCCAGGAGACGCCGGTCGGTTGATCAGCCCGTCACACCTGATAGAAGGCCAGAGCAAACCGATGACGGCGGAAGTATTGGGCCCCGAACTCGTCAGAGCCATGAACACGAACCGCCTTCCCGCCCCCGAGATGGCTAATCCGCGGGAGGGTGCGAACGATTTCGAGGGCACAAAAAAGGCGACGCCCTCGATGAGGGCGCCGCCTGAGTATGAAGCGATGGGGCTATCGATCAGTCCGCGGAGGCAAGACGCACCTCATCGGAACCGGACGGCTTGTAGAACAGATGCTGGCCGATGCGGGTCGTACGCTCCAAGGCGCGGGACCAGCTCGGTTTGACGTGAGTGGCGTGGTAGTAGAGCGCGCCTTTGGTCGGATCCTCGGCTAAACCCATGAGGGCCCTCAAGGCGATGCGGCGGGCATTTTCCCAGGCCTCTTCGTCGGAGGGTGCGTCCTTCTTGCCGTCACACCACCAGGAAAACTGGCAACTGCGACGCGTCCCCTGTTTGACCACCTCACAGACGGACCCAGGGAACTTGCCTGACTTCACGCGATTGAGGGTCACCGAGGCGACTGCCACCTGACCCTTCACGGGCTCCGAGCGAGCCTCGTGATACACGTTCATTGCCAGACACTCGAGCGTTTGCTCGAACATTGCGGACTCCGTCTGGGAGTCCAAGCGATCTACTGTCGCAACCGGGGCTGGGCGCATGGCCACTACCGCCGGTGCAATCACTGCCATGAGAATGGCACGCACCAGTGCGGACATTGGTCTTCCTGCCTCTTTATCGACAAACGGAAGGCCAAAGTTTAACCACCAGCATCCATAAGTCAACCACTTGCCGCAGACACCACCCATAAGGAAACGTGATCCTTTCCCCAGAACCGGGCCCGGCGACCTCCTTTTTTTGTTGCTACGGGGCGGTTAGGGGAGGTCTTTCTTGGCCTTTTTTGCCCGATACGCTTCGGGGTGCAGACCACAGCCGCACCGGCGGATTCCTCCTGCCAAGACTCCGGGACGCCCACCATAGCCACTGCGTCTGTGGCCCGCGGAACTCTCAAGCGGCGAAAGTGCCCTAAGCAATCGGCCTGTGCGACAATCTCCCCCCCCGAGCACAAGCCATACCCATCGTCATCCGCCTTTCTCCATGCATCCCCCAGAAGCCGCGGCCATCGTTGAAGCCGCCTCCAAGCGTCTGAGCCCGTTACAACCGCGCCTTCCGACCGCACCTGGTGAGCACCTGCAGTGGGGTCGCCTGGTGGGCGCTGCGGGCCCCCTTGCCATCGCGGCGGCGGCGCGCGAACGCGCGGGGCTAGTGCTCGCGCTGGCGGAGGATGTCCAGGCGGCGAGCCGCCTTGAGCAGGCGCTGCGGTTCTTCCTCGCCGACACTTCGATTGAGGTGCTCGCCTTCCCGGACTGGGAGACCCTGCCCTACGACGTCTTCTCGCCCCTGCCGGAGCTGGTGTCCCGGAGGCTGCTCACCCTCCATCGCTTGCCTGCACTGCGTCAGAGCGTGCTCGTAGCACCCGTGGCTACCCTGTTGCAGCGGTTACCACCTCGGCAGTTCGTTGAGGGTCGCACCCTACTGATACGCAAGGGTGATACCTTGGTTTTGGACGCGATGCGTCGGCGCCTCGAGCGCGCCGGCTACAGTTGCGTGTCCCAGGTTCTCAGCCATGGCGAATACGCCGTGCGCGGTTCGTTACTCGACCTCTTCCCCATGGGGAGCGAGGTCCCCTTTCGCATCGATCTCTTCGATAACGAGGTCGAGACCATCCGCACCTTCGACCCCGACACCCAGCGCTCCCGCGACAAGGTGGCCGAGATCAAGCTCCTGCCCGCACGGGAGTTCCCCTTGACCGACGATGGGATTGGGGAATTTCGCCGACGCTTCCGCGCCACCTTCGAGGGCGACCCGCAACGAAGCCTTATCTACCGTGAGGTCTCCGAGGGCCGCGCGCCCGGTGGACTGGAGTACTACCTGCCGTTGTTCTTCGAGGCCACCGGCAGCCTGTTCGACTACCTGCCGCCCTCCCCGCTGGCAATCGTCTTCTCTGGCTACCGGGAGACCGCCGAGCGCTTTCTCAACGAGGTCAGCGAGCGCCACCAGCAACGGCGCCATGATCGGGAGCGCCCGATCCTCGCCCCCGAGCAGCTCTACCTCAGCGGCGACGAGCTGGCCGGCCGGCTCAATGCCCACGCCCTGGTGGAGATTGAGACCACGTCGGTCGCCGCCCCCCGGCGGGGCTTCAGTGCGGCCTGCAACCACGGCACCCGGGCCGTACCCGGCCTCGCCATCCAGGCACGGGCGGCCCAACCCGCCGCCGCGCTGCAGGCGTTCATTGCTCAGCCTGGGCGGCGCGTGCTGTTCCTCGCCGAGAGCGCGGGCCGCCGGGAGTTGTTGCTCGAGAATCTGCGCGGGTTCGACATCCGGCCCTGCCTGTGTGAAGGCTGGACGGATTTCCTTACGGGGGACGCGCGTCTTGGGCTCACGGTCGGGCCCCTCGAGCAAGGGTTGCTGCTCGAGCAGGAAGACCTCGCGATCCTCACCGAGACCCAACTCTACGGGGAGCGGGTCCGCCAGGATCGGCGGCGGCGCGCCGCCCAGCGCGATAGCGAGGCGGTGGTCCGCAATCTCACCGAGCTCGACATTAGCGCACCGGTGGTGCATGAAGAGCACGGGGTGGGCCGGTACCTCGGACTCCAGACCCTGGAGGTGGGTGACATTGCCACCGAGTTCCTGGCCCTGGAATACGCCGGCGGAGACAAACTCTATGTGCCGGTCTCATCCCTGCACCTGGTCTCCCGCTACACCGGGGCCTCGCCCGAAAGCGCACCCCTGCACCGACTCGGTGGCGAGCAGTGGGAGCGCATTCGCCGCCGTGCCGCGCAGCAGGTCCGCGACGTCGCCGCCGAGCTCCTCGACATCTACGCCCGCCGCGCCGCCCATCAAGGCTATGCCTTTCCCGCGCCCGAGGATGAGTACGCCGCCTTTGCGGCGGCCTTCGAGTTCGAGGAGACACCCGACCAGCAGCGGGCGATCGAAAGCGTCCTCGCCGATATGGAGACGCCCCGGCCAATGGATCGGGTGGTGTGCGGCGATGTGGGCTTCGGCAAGACCGAGGTGGCGATGCGGGCCGCCTTTGCCGCGGTCAATGCCGGTAAACAGGTTGCCGTGCTGGTACCCACCACCCTCCTCGCCCAACAGCATCTCGACAACTTCTCCGACCGCTTCGCCGACTGGCCGGTACGGGTGGAGAACCTCTCGCGCTTCCGCACCGCGGCCGAGCAGAAACAGATCCTCAAAGGTCTCGCCGAGGGTGTGGTGGATGTGGTCGTTGGCACTCACAAACTGCTTCAGCCAAGCGCCAAGTTCAAGAACCTCGGTCTGGTGATCATCGACGAGGAGCACCGCTTCGGGGTGCAGCAGAAGGAGAGGCTCAAGGCCCTGCGCAGTGAGGTAGATATCCTCACCCTCACCGCAACGCCCATTCCGCGCACCCTCAACCTGGCCCTGTCGGGGCTACGCGATCTCTCCATCATCGCCACGCCACCGCTCGAGCGCCACCCGATCAAGACCTTCGTCAGCCCCTGGGACGAGGGATTGATCGTCGAGGCCTGTCAGCGCGAGCTCAAGCGTGGGGGCCAGGTGTACTTCCTGCACAATGAGGTAGAGACCATCGCCAACCAGGCGGAGCATCTTCGCCGCCTGCTCCCCAGTGCGCGTATCGAGGTGGCCCACGGTCAGATGCGCGAGCGCGAGCTCGAACGCATCATGCGCGACTTCTACCATCAGCGCTTCAACCTGCTGGTGTGCACCACCATCATCGAGAGCGGTATCGACATCCCCACCGCCAACACCATCATCATCAACCGCGCGGACAAATTTGGCCTGGCACAGCTCCACCAGTTGCGCGGTCGCGTGGGGCGCTCGCACCACCGGGCCTATGCCTATCTGATCACACCACCGGCTGGGGTGATGACCCCCGATGCGGTCAAGCGTCTGGAGGCCATCGAGTCTCTGGAGGAGTTGGGCGCCGGTTTTACCCTTGCCACCCATGACCTGGAGATTCGGGGGGCGGGAGAGCTGCTCGGTGAGGAACAGAGCGGACAGATACAGCAGATCGGCTTCAGTCTCTACATGGATCTGCTCGAGCGTGCGGTGAACGCGCTCAAAAGCGGCCGGGAGGCGGAGCTGGAGCGGCCCGTTGAGCCGGGGGCGGAGATCGATCTGCACATCCCTGCCCTGATCCCCGACGATTACCTGCCCGACGTGCACACCCGCCTGGTGCTCTACAAGCGCATCGCCTCCACCCGATCGCAGGAAGACCTCGACGAGCTGCGGGTGGAGATGATTGACCGCTTCGGCCTCCTTCCTGAGCCCACCAAAAACCTGTTTGCCAGCGCCGAGCTGAAACTGCGGGCCCGCGCGCTCGGTATCCGCAAGATCGAGGCGGGCCCCGACGGCGGCCGCATTCACTTCGAGCCCGAACCCAAGGTCGATCCGACACGGATCATCGAGCTCGTGCAGTCACGGCCCCAAGAGCACCGTTTCGAGGGCGGCGATAAGCTTCGCTTCTTCCGCGCAATGGCGGAGCCCGAGCGTCGCATCGCCGAGATCACCGATCTACTCAACCTCATGAGCGGCTGAGCCCTTGCCCAGTTTCCACCACCGACCCGGTGCGCCAGCCTTCAGCCCACCGCGGGGACACCCGTCGATGAGGTTGAAAAATCAAAAAAGCGGTTCGCACCTTTGCATGAGGATGCCGAGCGTAGATCGGGGGTTCCAACGATGAATCCGCGGCTGAGCAAGGGGAGCTCAATCGTGAGCTCTTTCGATTGTGAGCGCTTTTCCGAGCGCTGTGCGCTCTACTCTGGAAGGCCGAGAACGCCGCGGGGCTGCAGGCGATCGCCAGCGAGGTGCTCGTAAATCCCAGCGCACGATGGGAGCTCTTCGAGAGGATCGGGGACCACCTCAGCGACTGATCCGCGCCTCGGGCCAGCGCCCGTGTCGCTCGCTCCCCCACCGATCTCCGGCGGCACAACCACCTCGGTTATCATGTGCGGGCCATTCATCACGGGTCGCGAATCATGCAGAACAACACCTACCCCCTAATCGGAATTGCCCTGGCCTCCCTGCTCCTCCTCGCAGGCACACCCGCCACCGCCGAATCACTCTATCAGGTGGACATGATCGTCTTTGCCCTGACCGATCCGGCAGCACGCGAGAGCGAACGCTGGCCCGATAACCCGGGACAACCCGGAACAGGGGGCGTCACCACACCGGGTACGGGCGCCATGATCTCACCCAAAGACGGCGCCTTGGCGTCCGAATGGGGAAGGCTCGAATCCAGCGCCCGTTATCGGCCGCTGGCCTACTTCCGTTGGCGTCAGGCCCCGGGCTCGGGCGGCCGGCCGTCGAAGGCGGTGGTGGAATCCACCAGCCGAGTGTCCAGGAGTGGGCCGCCTGAGGTCCTCGGCACGGTTAGCCTCAGCCAAGACGAAACCGTCCGTGCCGACGTGGACCTGCTCTACAGCGACAAAGGGAAAGGCGACGAGCCCTCGAGCCGATTCCGGCTACGCGAAACGCGCACCTTACGCGAGGGCGCACTCCAGTATCTCGATCACGCGGTGTTTGGGGCACTCATCCAGATCTCCCCCGCACGCTGATCCTTCGCAGCAGCACCCGACCCACCCCCTCGCGGGCGGGTCGGGTGTCTCCTCCGGGTTAGTCCGACGCCCCGCTGCGCTCGCAGCGGGATCTAACAGGAATGGCAGTAGAAATCGGGCAGGCCGGCGATGCGGCAGGCCTGCCTGCAGCCTCCGTTCGGGAACAGGCCCTCCAGGCTCTTACGGGTGCAGGTCCCACCCGCCGCCACAAGCTGGTCGCCTATGGCTTTGATGATCACCCTGGGCGATGGCGGGATCTCGTGCGTCCCGAAGAACTCCCGCATGTAGTTGATCACCGTCCAGTGACAGTCCGTCAGGGCGAGACCGTCCTCCCGGGCAATCCCCACTGCCAGGTCCTGACTCCAATCGGTGAAGTGAGCGAGAAAACCGCGCGGGTTGAACACAGCGGTCTGATCGCCAATCTGCATAACTTGCATGGAGAATCTCCTCTACCTCTATGACGGTACTGCTATTTATAGTTGTCGATCCTGTTGGTCGCCCTTCGTTGGGCTTGTCGCCGGATTCCTAACCGGCCGTTTCCTACCTCGCCATGGGCGATTCGTGAAACTGTCAAGCAGAATATAGCGCACCACCGCCCGGTCAGTTAGCTCTTTTCTTGATCCAGATCAAGTTTTCCGCAATTGGTGGGCTTGACTTGCCCGCGTTAGGGTTCCGCAGGGAGTCCTCGCGCGAAAACGCCTCGAAAACCGTTGCCAGGGGTAATTCCTTGGCCTTTATTCTTCTAATTCAGAATCTTATTAGCGACTACTCATACGCTTTCTATTCTTGATCTACCAGGGACTTCCGAGCCCCTGAGAGGACACCCGCGCCCGCTCAGCGTGGCCCCCTGGCCCGCCGGAACGCTTCCGCCATGCTGCCCGCGGTCGGGGGCGAGGACTCCCGTCGCGACGGTGGCGCGTTGTTCTCCTTGATCCTGGCCTTGGGCGGCGGCTCGCGCGCTGGGGGCTTGCTCGCGCCCGCCTCGTCCCCAAGGCGCATGGAGAGCGCGATACGACGGCGCTCCGCGTCTACTTCCAGCACCTTCACCCGTACCACATCGCCGGCCTTGACCACCTCGCGGGGATCTTTCACGAACCGCTCCGCCATCGCCGAGATATGCACCAGCCCGTCCTGATGCACGCCGATGTCCACAAACGCGCCGAAGTTGGCCACGTTGGTCACCGTCC
>JAEHCY010000372.1 GCA_016880695.1 Chromatiaceae bacterium
CTCTGGGTCAAGGGGGCACTGGTGGGGAAGGTGGGCAGCGTGTTCACCTCCACCGGGACGGGTGGCGGCAATGAGACCACTATCACCTCCTTCTGGCACACCCTGGCCCACCATGGCATGGTGATCCTGGGGCTGCCGTACTCCTGCCCGGATCTGGCCGATACCAGCGAGCTCAAGGGTGGCTCACCCTATGGTGCCGGCACCATCGCCGGGGCGGATGGCTCGCGCCGGCCGAGCGAAAAGGAGCTCGGAATGGCGAGATTCCAGGGCCGGCACGTGGCCGAGATCGCCGCCAAGCTGGCTGGCTGAGGGCATGACACCTGGTACCTGTTCCGTCAACGGCGGACGACGCGCTGCGGTGCAGGTACGGTGGGCCGGCGGCAACCGGCAACCGGAGCTATTGCCGCGACGGTATGGTGTGGTGGGCTACCGGAATCCCTGAGGTGCGGGATGCACCCCCGTCATTGGGGGGCGACGGTGGGTAATGGGGGTCTCGGGGGTGATTCTGTCCGGCTCCCTGGGTTCCCAGGAAAACCTACAGCCGGACAGAGGCTCTCCCCATTCCAGGGCACTATCCGCCGCCGGTCCGCAGAACGTGCTTATAGAATTCGTCCATGAATCGGTCGGCCTCCTCTTCGCTGTAGTCGATGAACTTCAGGGTGATCTCTTCCATTGGCAGGGCGAGGGATCCGAGGTGCCGAATCGGCTCGTCGCGGATCTTGATCTGAATCTCCCGGCCGCTGTCGTGGACGATAACTCGTTCGCCAATTATCTCGAAGGGGCGATTGGCGCAGGCGAAGGGCAGCTCTCGGAAGAACTCCGCATGCGAGCATTGCATGTCTACCTTACGGATTGGGTTCATGGTGTTTCCCCTCTCGTTGACCCCGGGTGACTGCACAAGGTGGCGACTCTGCGCCGATGGGGTTCGGACCGTTAGCGAGCGGCCGATCCGGCGAGGTCGTCCATTGAAGTATAGACGGACCCGTTCGGCAAAGTCGCTCGGGCTTGTGGTTCTCCTGAAACCCGCAACTGCCGAGTCTCGGGGTCTTGGATGCACTCGATAGGCCTCGCGGCGGTTCTCCGGGGGCTGTGCCCAGTGTCGGGCCCCGCGGTGGATTCCATGCCGAACGGAGGACTCCGATTGCAGTCGTTTGGCGATGCGAGGGTAGGCCGATCGGCCCTCGCAAACCGGGGGTTAAGGTCTCTGTGCGCGCACCGCAAAGCGCGCCGGGAAAGCGACGCAGACCCATCTCCGTGCCTTGCGGCGGTCCGTGATCGGCCCCGCATGGCATACTGAGCCTCGAAAGAGGAAACCTGGCGGATGATCCGACTCACTCAGACGCTGACCGCCTGCAACTCCCCGGTGCTTGCATCGGTTCTCAAGCGGGAGCTGGAGCGGCTCGATGCGCAGTCCCTGCCGTTGCAGCAGGGGCTGCAGCGCGGCAGTCACGTGGGCGAGGAGGGGTTCACTGCGATGGTCATCGGCGTGACGCGGGACTCCGCCCGCATTCGCGCAAAGGTTGGCGTTTTCTACACCGGGATCATTGCCGGATGCAGTTGCGCAGACGACCCCACGCCCATCGAAGGCCATGTGGAGTACTGCGAGATCCAGGTGGACATCGACAGATCCACCGCCGAGGCCACCTTCACCCTGCTCCCTGGGTGAGCCGGGGCAGGCGAATGCCGGGTTTGGGTTAAACCATCTCCGCGGCAGCCTCGGGGGGCCGGGTGTGGTGCTCCGCCGGTCCCGCCCGGTAGCCGTGGCGCATGCCCAGGTAGTAGATGATCGGCACCGCCATGCGCGAGAGCAGCAGTGAGGCGATCTCCCCCGCCATCAGCGATACCGCCAGCCCCTGGAAGATGGGGTCGTAGAGGATCACGCTGCCGCCCACCACCACCGCCATGGCGGTGAGCATCATCGGCCGGAAACGCACCGCGCCCGCGTCGATCACCGCCTCGGCCAGCGGCATGCCCTGTTTGACCCGCAGCTTGATGAAATCCACCAGGATGATGGAGTTCCGCACCACGATGCCGGCCCCGGCGATGAACCCGATCATGGAGGTGGCGGTGAAGAAGGCCCCCAGCGCCCAGTGTGCCGGCAGGATCCCCACCAGCGAGAAGGGGATGGCCGCCATGATGATGAAGGGGGTGCGGAAGGAGCGGAACCAGCCCACCACCAGGATGTAGATCAGGATCAGCACCACCCCGAAGGCAACCCCCAGATCGCGGAACACCTCATAGGTGATGTGCCACTCGCCGTCCCATTTCATGCTCGGGACCGCGGTGGAGAAGGGCTGACGGATGTTCCAGATCTCTAGGGGGGCGTCACGGCCCTCGGGAACGTAGGCGCGGATCTTCTCGTTGAGTTTGAGCAGGGCGTACACCGGGCTTTCCTCGGCCCCGGCCACATCGGCCGTGACGTAGACCACCGGCAGCAGGTTCTTGCGGTAGATGCTCTTCTCACCCACGTCGCGAACGATGCGCACCAGTTCCCCGAGCGGCACGCAGGTCTCGCCCGCGCAGATCGGAATGGGCATCAGCTCCGCCGGCTCGGCCCGTTGGCCGATGGGCAACCGCACCCGGATCGGCACATCCTCCTTCTCCTCGGGGGCATGCAGCAGTCCGCTCTCGGCCCCGGCCTGGGCGATGCGCACCACCTCCGCGACCCGCTCGGCCCCGATGCGGTTGAGCGCCGCCTTTTCCTGGTCGAAGCGGAAGACCAACCGCGTCTGCTCCGCCTCCACGTACCAGTCCACGTCCACCACCCCGGGGGTCTGCTCGAACAGCTCACGCACCCGCCGGGCGATCTCGATCTGCTCCTCGTAGCGGGGCCCGTAGATCTCCGCCACCAGGGTCTGCAGCACCGGCGGCCCCGGCGGCACCTCCGCCACCTTGACCCGTGCCCCCTGGGACTTCGCGAGCGGGGTGATGATGTCGCGGATGCGCTTGGCGATGTCGTGGCTTTGGAGGTTCCGCTGCTCCTTGGGTACCAGGTTGAGCTGGATGTCCGCCAGGTGCGGCCCGCGCCGCAAAAAGTAATGGCGTACCAGGCCGTTGAAGTTGTAGGGCGAGGCGGTGCCGGCGTAGATCTGGTAGTTGAGCACCTCGGGCTCGTGGCGGATCGCGGCGGCGATCATCTGCGCCACCTGGGTGGTGTTTTCCAGGGTGGTGCCCTCGTCCATGTCGATGATGATCTGCAGCTCGCTCTTGTTGTCGTAGGGGAGCATCTTCACCTTGACCGCCCCGCTCGCCACCAGCCCGATGGCCCCCCCCAGCATGGCGGTGATGGTGAGCAGGAACAGGCCGCCGAGGAGCGGGCGGCGGATCATCGGCCCCATCACGCGGCGGTAGGCGCGGGTGGTCCAGTCCTCGGTCTCGCTGCGCTGCTCGCCGTGCCGGGTATGCCAGCGCAGCATGTGGTAGGCGGCCCAGGGGGTCACCACGAAGGAGACGGTCATGGAGAACAGCATCGCCGCGGTGGACCCAATTGGGATAGGCCGCATGTACGGGCCCATGAGTCCCTGGACGAAGGCCATAGGCAGCACTGCGGCAATCACCGTCAGCGTGGCCAGGATCAGGGGACTCAGAATCTCGTTGACCGCGTGCACCGTGAGCTCCTTCAGCGGGCGGCCCCGGTTTTCCGGCAGGCGGAAATGGCGCACCACGTTTTCGACGTCGACGATGGGGTCGTCCACCAGGATGCCGATGGAGAAGATCAGCGCGAACAGGGTCACCCGGTTGAGGGTGAAGTCGAACAGGTAAAAGGTGGCCAGGGTGAGCGCCAGCGTCACCGGGATGGCGATGGCCACCACCAGGGACTCGCGCCAACCGAGCACCAGCGCGATGAGCAGGCTTACGCCCACCACCGCCAGGCCCATGTGAAACAGCAGCTCGTTGGACTTGTCCGTGGCCGTGCGGCCGTAATTCCGGGTGATCGTCACCTCGACCCCCGCGGGAATGAGGTTTCCGCGCAGCAACTCCACCTTGCTCATCACCTCCGCCACCACCTGCACCGCGTTGGTCCCCTTGCGTTTGGCCACCGCCAGGGTTACCGCCGGCTCCTCGCGGCAGGCCGCGGCGGTGGCGGAGGCCAGCGCGGCGCCACGGCCGAAGAGCACGTAGTCCTCGGGCTCCTCGGGGCCATCCAGGACCTCGGCCACATCGCGGAGATACACCAGTTGTCCGAGGTGCACCCCTACCACCACCGATTCCACCTCACCCTGGTCGCGCAGGAACCCGCCTGTCTCCACCAGGGTCTCACCCGCGGCGGAGGGGAAGCTGCCGGCCCGGCTTTGGCGGTTGGCGGCCTGCAGGGTGTGCACCACGTGGCTGGGGTCGACGCCGTAGGCGGTGAGGCGGGTGGCGTCGAGCTCGATCCGCACCTGCCGGCGGCCCCCGCCGATCAGGGTGGTCTCGGAAACGTCGGTCACCTGCTTGATCGCGTCATCGAGCGCGACGGCGATGCGCCGCAGCTCATGGGCATCGGTGCTGCCGCCGTGGAGGGTGAGGGCGAGGATCGGCACGTCGTCGATGCTCCTCGGTTTCAGCAGGGGCTGGGAGGCGCCGGTGGGGATGCGGTCGAGGTTGGCGTAGAGCTTCTGGTAGAGCGCCAGGATGGCGTCCTCTTCGTCCCAGCCGACGAGAAAGCGAACGATGGTCAGGGAGTGGCCGGGGCTCGCGGTGGAGTAGACGTATTCCACCCCCGGCAGCTCCCAGGCCAGCTTCTCCAGGGGGCGGGTGACCCGCTGCTCCACCTCTCTGGCGCTGGAGCCCGGCATCTCCACGAACACGTCGATCACCGGCACCACGATCTGCGGCTCCTCCTCGCGGGGCAGCAGCATCACCGCGAGCACCCCGAGCAGGATCGAGGCCCCGATGAACAGCGGGGTGAGGGGAGAATCGACGAAGAAGCGGAGGATCTTCGAGATGATCCCGAAGCGGCGGACGCGGTAGCCGTGCGTGGTTTTCATCCGTTGGCACCCCACTGGGGCGATCGGCCCGACGCTGGAAAGGCGGGCCTTATCAGTGAATCATCAAGTACTAAAGCATAGTCTAGCCGGGATTGGGCTGCTTGCCAGTCGGCGCGCCGAGGGGAGTTCATTACGCAGCGCATGGGGCCCCGCGACGCGCTCTGGATGGCGGGGACGGGGTGGGGCGCCGCACCCGAAGCTGAGGCCCCTGTAACCGCTCGGGTGCCTTGGCAGGTCACCGCCAAGTCCCCGTCCCCGGCGCTAGGCTACTTCTCCGGGGCTGCCGCGACGGCCGGGCCGATTGCCGTTACCGGCTGAGGCACGAAGACAGGATAGTAGGGCGCCGGCGCGTAATACGAGCCCCCGTAGGGATAGCCGGCATACCAGGGGTAGCCGTAGCGGGGGCCATACCAGGAGCCCGGTCCCCACCAGCCAGGTCCACCCCACCCGCTACTGCCAAACCCAAAGCTAAATCCTCCGCCGAAGAAGCCGCAGAAGGCCCGCGACTCGGCGGGTACCAACAGAAGCAGGGCGGTGAGCAAGGTGCTTGCGATCAAGGAAGGCCGTTTCATGGTACTTCTCCGTGGGGTTCGCCCGAGCGGACATCGACTCGGGCGGACGGAATGGACTTCCGCAACTAGAGTTTAGAACATTAGCGAACGCTTATCTCTCCGCTGGCAGGTAGAAAGGGGGGGCTTCACCTGCCGAATCCAACCGATGCCCGGGACCCTGTCCCGCGCAAGATCACGCCGCTCCGGTGGTTCTGCGGTACGGCGCGGAGGCCGCTGTGCCGCACTGGTAGCCGGGGGGCCAGGGGACCTCGCGTGTACTGAGTCATGCGTTTGTGCGCCGCCCTCGGGGGTAGCAGCAGAGAGACGAACGCGAGCGGGAAGCAGCGCCACCGCCGCGAGGACGCAATCGTACCGAACACGGGATACTGTCCATGGCACTGGCTTGTGTGGATCGGACAGAGAGGGGCTGGTTGATAACATTAGCAGAATCTAATATACTAATCCCACTTACCTCAATGCAGTAACCGAAAGAGGAGATACGTCATGTTAAGTGTCTTGTCAGCCATCGCGCTGGTCGTGGGTAGC
>JAEHCY010000373.1 GCA_016880695.1 Chromatiaceae bacterium
GCAGTACCGCCCCTGCTACCGCGCCGGTGAGTACCCGGAGTTCAACCGTGCCCCATCGCGGGAGGAGTACCGGTCCGCCCTGGCTGCCGCGGCGCGTCACGGCCTGCGGCGGCTCGATCGGCGGCATAGTCTGATGCCCCTTATTTGAGCTGGGTCCAGGTGATGACCGGTACACCCTCGGCGGATCCGGTCGCGCATCCGTACGATCGTTCTTGGGATCGCCGCACCCTGGCGCTTGGTCGCATTTCGGCCGGACGGGCTGGGCACGAGGCCCCAGAGGCCGGCGATAATGGGAGCAAAACCTGTCCCCGTCACCATGCGCCCGACCTTTCGCCCTCAGCTCGTCAATCCGCCCTTTGGCGACCCTGGCCTCTACGTCGATTTCCTGTTCGAACGGCGAGCGCTCCTGTTCGATCTCGGCGACATCCGCGCGCTTCCCCCGCGAAAGCTGCTGCGGGTCAGCCATGCGTTCGTCTCGCACACGCACATGGACCACTTCATGGGCTTCGACTGGCTGCTCCGCATCTGCCTTGGCCGGCCCGGCGCCATCGAGCTGTTCGGTCCACCGGGCATCCTGGCCCAGGTGGAGGCGAAGCTTTCGGCCTACACCTGGAATCTGGTGCAGAACTACCCGGGCAACTTCACCCTGGTGGTGGGCGAGCTGCACCCCGATGGGCGTCTCGAGCGGGCACGCTTCTCCTGTCGCGAGCGCTTTCGGCGTGAGCCCCTGCCACCGGTTCAAAGCCCCGACGGCTGGGTAGTGGTGGAGGAAGGCTTCCGCGTTCGCGCCACCTTTCTCGACCATGAGATTGCGGTGCTGGGTTTTGCGCTCCAGGAACCCACCCACGTCAACCTCTGGAAGAACCGGCTCCTCGAGATGGGGCTCGGGGTGGGTCCCTGGCTGAAAGGGCTCAAGCATGCGGTGCTCGCCGGGGCAGGCGATGACACGCCGATCACGGCCTTGTGGAGGACCGCGGCTGGAATGGCAGAGCGCACCCTCAGCCTGGGCGAGCTAAAGCCGGCGCTGAGCATTGTGCCCGGCAGCCGTATCGTCTACGTGACGGATGTGGTCTATCACGCGGGCAACGCCCGGCGTATCGCCGATCTGGCTCAGGGCGTGGATGTGCTCTTCATCGAATCGGTGTTTCTCCACACCGATGCGGACCAGGCCGCACGCAAGTTCCACCTCACCGCCCGGCAGGCGGGACAAATCGCACGCTGGGCGGGCGCACGCGCGGTGGTCCCGTTTCACTTCTCCCCGCGCTACGCCGAGCGGGAGGCGGATCTGCGGCTGGAATTGGAGCAGGCGTTCCGCGGCGGTTAGCCCGTCTCCGCACCGGGCTTGCTGCCACCGGTCACCGTCCGGAGCACCTGCATGGGGCCGGCGGCGCGGATTAGCTCCAACTGGGCGTGGTCCTTCACGAACAGGGAGCCGGCAAAGCCCAGGGCGTTGATCGAGATCCCCCGCCAGTGCTCGGCGGTGCGGGGGACGGCAAGCATCCAGTCCGCGGTGACCAGCAGGTTGTAGGGGGCGGACTGGTAGGCTTGGCCGCCGCGTGGCACCGCCCCAATCCCAAGGCGGGTGAGCAGGTTGCGGTAGAGGGCGTGCATCGCCTCGGCGGCAAGCAGGGGCTCTCCGCCCATCGACACCCCGAACCGGCCGAAGGCGTGGGCGAAGGGTAGCGCGGGGCAACGGGGTCCCGCGCCGGTGAGCAGGGGCGCGATGGGTGGGCTCGGCCCCTCGCTACCGAAGTGTAGGGGGACAAGCTGCAGGTGCTTGTGGGTTTGGCTCGCTCCGGCCACTGGCCCGCCATTGTAGAAGCCCAGGCTCGGGAGCGCCGCCATGCACAGGCAGAGCGCACCGAAGTCCGCCGGGGTGAGCAGTGTTTCTTGGTGCTCGAAGTTTCGGGTGATGAGCAGGAGATGCCGCTCCAGCACATTGAACTTGTTGAGGACCGCCAAATGGGTTCGAGTGACCGGGGCAACGGTGAGCTCAGGCTCGGGGGGGAGGAAGGGATTGATCGTCGGTCGGGCGCCGGTGGCCGATCCGAGGCCCGCGGAGGCCTTGCGGCCCAGACTGGAGACGACGCGCACCAGGAAGCGCACGCCGCCATCATCCACTCTTACCTGAGCGGTCTCGATCGGCACTAATGCCCCGCAGGCCAGGGCTCGGCGGGTGCGCTCCGCGAGTGCTGCAGGGAGGCCACCGGGCGGGAGCAGACCCTCCTCGCGCAAGGGGGTATCCTCTGGCTTCAGGACCACCGGTACCGCGGCATGTGGAATGCGAGCAGCCACCATGTCAACGGTTCAGCGGGGTCGGCTGCTCACCAAGCAATCGGCTGCCCATGGCGGAAGAAGCCGCCGCTGGGGCCGTCCTCGGGGAGGGTGGCGGCCCAGACGATCCCCTGCGCGCCTTCTTCCACCGAGAGGGTAGCCCCGGGGCCGCCCATCTGGGTCCGCACCCAGCCGGGGCAGACGGCGTTGACCTTAATCGCGGTGTGCTTGAGCTCGTCGGCCAGAATGCGGGTGAGCGCATTGAGCGCGGCCTTGGAGAGCCGGTAGCCGGGGCAACAGCCGTTCATCTCGCTGAGCTGTCCCATACCGGAGGAGACATTCACCACCCGGCCCTTGCCCCGCATCAGCGGGATCAGGGTCTGGCACAGGCGCAGGGGGCCCAGGGTGTTGGCTTCGAACCCGCGACGGAGGGTGTCAAGGCGGGCGTCGAATACGCTGTCGCGCCCGGACCCCGGGGTGGGGTCGGGAAAGATGCCGGCGTTGTTCACCAGCACGTCGAGGCGGCCGAAGTGATCGCGGATGAAGTCGGTCAGGCGTTGGATCGAGGTCTCTTCGGTGACGTCCAGGGGATGGAAATGCACCTCGAGTCCCTGTTGGCGCAGGGTCTCTGCGGACATCAGTCCCTCCTGCTCGCGGCGCCCCGTAAGGACCAGGGTGTACCCCTTCAGCGCGAGCTGGCGGCAGGTCTCCAGCCCCAAGCCACGGTAGGCGCCAGTGACAATGGCGATGGGTTGTTCTGACATCTGTACTTGCTCCCGATAGTGCCCGACATCAGTATGCCGCTTGGCAAGGGGCCTGTCAGTCCGGTATACCTCTACGGCATGTCCGATGAGCCTGATCCGCTTCCCCTTCGAGCGACGGCAACCAGTATGTCTTCGATTGCCCATCTGTTGACCGCTTCGCGGCTGATTCTGCTCCTGCCGATCCTGTACTTGCTCGCGGAGGGCGGCAGCCCGCAGGCCCATTGGCTGGCCTTCGGGCTGTTTGTCGCCGCCGGGGCGACCGATGTTCTCGATGGCTGGGTAGCGCGCCGCTCGGGTTGCGCGAGCAGCCTCGGTACCTTCTTCGACCCCCTGGCAGACAAGATCTTCGCCAATGTCCTGTTGGTGTTCCTGGCCTTTCACCATCCCTCCTGGGTTCCGCTGTGGGTGGTGCTGGTGCTGCTGGCGCGGGAATTCGCGGTCCAGGGTTTTCGCAGCATGACGCCCTGTCTCGGGGTGGTGATTGGCACCGGGCGGATCAGCAAGCTGAAGCTGGTGTTTCAACTGGTCGCCACCGGTACGGCGCTGGCGGGTTTGGGCTGGGAGGGCGCGGCGCCGCTCTTGCAGCCCGCCACCTGGGTGGCCCTCGGTCTGGCGGTGGCCACAGGGCTCTGGTCCATGGTCACCCTGTTCTGGAACAACGCCGATCTGTGGCGCCGTGCGCCTCTGGAGATGGAGCAGCGTTAGCGGGGACTGGATGGGCGATTGCAACAATCGCCCCCTGTGCGATGGGCGCTGTGGCGAATCCGCGCGGCCGCTTCAATGCTGCGGCGAGATGATCCCCGCCCTGATGGCGAACTTGACGAGCCCCGGCAGATCTGGGGTCTCCACTTGTTGCGGCCTGGCAAGGCCGCGTTATCTTGCAGGTGCAAAGCCTGCCCAGGTAGCCGTTAGCCACGGGCCTAGAATCGAGACTTGCAGTCGGGCTGGCAACGGGTCGATTGATGCGTAGTCACGGGAGGATGCGAGGTGCAAGGGTAACAGGTGATGCTGACCTTGAAGGTGTAGAGCTCCAAAAAGACCGACGTTGGGATCGGCCGATGGCTTAAATGGGCCAGCGGCAACAGCTCTGCGTGTGTCATGGCGAGTGCGCAGCGGCCCGCCCAGAGTCTCAGGCCGTATCGAGCCTCACATTGAGATAGCGCGGTAACCAGGGAGGTCCGGCCGTCGGTGCCGAAGGATCGGCGCACCCTCGGACAAGCGTAGAAAGCGAGGAAGAGGGCGGAGGCTGTCGGAAGTCGAGCCACCCATAGGAGCGCGGATCTGCGGTAATGCGCAGGGAGCAAGGGGTGGCGGTCTGGGATAACGAGTCGAGGAGACATGGCCTGACGCCAGATAACGGCCGGCCACCCAGCCGGTGACGCCCCGGTACTCCACCTTGCACCAGCGGGGATTCTCCCGTTGGCGCTCCGCCTGCTCCGCGGGCGGCAGCTCGGTGAATTCCCGGAAGCTGAGGCCGCCCTGGCAGCCCAGGTTGCGGATGCACCTGCCTCCGGGCGGGATCTCCCTGACCTTGCGCGCCTGTGGGCTCGGCTCGGCGCGCATGTTCAGCACGTCGTCCTTGGCCACACCGCCCGCCAGTTAGAAGTCCGGGCCGTCGGCCTCCGCCACAGCGGACCCCGAACCGAGCGCCATCGCCAGGCCCAGGATGGGACCGAGGGGCCAGCCGACCCGCGAATGCCCCCGGACCACCGCCGTTCAGCCCTTCTTCACCAGGCCGACGAGGAACAACAGCAGGGCCGCCCCTATAACGGCGGTGATGAAGGGCCCGAAGGTGCCGCCGATGGAGAGGCCGAGCAGCTTGAACAGGAACCCGCCGACGACGGCGCCGAGGATCCCGACCAGGAAGTTGCCGAGCAGGCCAAAGCCACCGCCCCGCATCAACAGACCCGCGAGCCAGCCCGCGAGGGCACCGATGACGAAGAAAACCAACAGACTTTGCAGATCCA
>JAEHCY010000374.1 GCA_016880695.1 Chromatiaceae bacterium
AGCACGGCGAGGGCATCGTGTTTCTGCACGCGGTGCGCGAGGGACCGGCCAATCAAAGCTACGGGCTGCAGGTGGCGGCCCTGGCCGGGGTACCCGAGCCGGTGATCCGCCGCGCCAAGCTTCGGCTGCGGGAGTTAGAGAGCGCCGCCCAGCGCCATACCGAGCGCAGCGCCCATCAGCTCTCGCTGTTCCCGGCGGAGACCCCTCACCCAGCGCTCGATGCGCTGCGCGACCTCCACCCCGACGAGCTGAGCCCCCGCCAGGCGCTGGAGTCGCTCTACCGGCTCAGACAGCTCCTCGACTGAGCATCAGCCCCCGACCCGGACCAGCGCCACCGTCACGTTATCGTAGCCGCCGCGCTCGCAGGCGAGGCGCACCAGGGTGTCGGCGGTGGCTGCGAGCGGGGCATCGGCGGCGAGCACCTCCCCGAGGGTGGCATCGTCGACCAGATTGGTCAGGCCATCGGTGCAGAAGAGAAATAGATCTCCGGCCTCGAGCCGGGCGACGGAGGTATCGGGCCCACACCGGATGTGCTCACCCAGGGACCGGGTGATGATGTTGCCGGGGACACCAGCGCGGCGGGCCGCCTCCAGGCTGGGGAACTGGCCCCGATCAACCGCCTCCTGCAGCAGGGAATGGTCCCGGGTGAGCTGCTCGAGGCCACCAGCGCGGAGGCGGTAAAGACGGGAATCGCCCAGGTGGCCATAGAGGAGCTGACCGGGAGTGAGCACACCAACCACGAGCGTTGTGCCCAGGCCCCGCAGGGCCGGGGTATCCCGGGCCACCCGAACCAGTTCAACGCTGGCGGAGCGCACCGCATCCCTGAGCAGGTCCTCAAGCTCGGCCCCGGTCTCCGCCCCCCCGATCGTCTCACGCAGCCATGCAAGCACCGCTTCCACCGCCCTGGAACTGGCGACCTGCCCGCCCGGCCCACCGCCAATGCCGTCGGCCACGACCACCAGCCCCTGCTCGGTATCCACCGCCACCGCATCCTCGTTGCGCTGGCGCACGCAGCCGATGTGGCTGCGCCAGGCAATTTCCCATTGCCCGCCGGTGTGACTCATGGGAGCCGACCCGCCGCGGGGAGACCGCGGCTAAGCTGAGAAAGGGCGCTGCGTTGTCGGCTCAGTTGCCCTTCTTCTTGGCATCGAACATGGCCGCAAGACGCTTGGCCGGAACGTAACCGGGGAGCAGCTCCCCATCGTCCAGCACCATCGCCGGGGTACCCGAAACACCGATCAGCTCGCCCATCTCCATGTGCTCCACCACCGGGTTGTCGCAGGTCTTCATCGGGATCTCCTTACCGGCTTTGGCATCGGTCATCGCCTTCTGGCGGTCATCGGCGCACCACACCGCCACCGCCTCTTTATAGGCGCCGCTGCCCAAACCAGCGCGGGGGAAGAAGAGATAACGCACCCGGATGCCCTCATCCTGATACGCCTGCATCTCGCCGTGGAGCTTGCGGCAATAGCCGCACTCGATATCGGTGAAGACGGTGACGGTGTGGCGGTATTGCTTGGGGGCGAAGATGACCATCTTGTCCTCCCCCACCGCATCCACGGCCTTCTTGCGCGCGGCGGCCTGCTTCTCCTCGGTGAGGTCCTTACGCCCCGCCACATCGA
Source organism: Chromatiaceae bacterium (assembly GCA_016880695.1). Taxonomy (GTDB): domain Bacteria; phylum Pseudomonadota; class Gammaproteobacteria; order Chromatiales; family Chromatiaceae; genus JAEHCY01. Next base: position 1,623 of record JAEHCY010000374.1, read on the forward strand.
GAATCCGCCCCTGCACCAGGTACTTGCCGTCCTTGCTCATGTACAGGATCTGCGGGCCGATCACCACCTCGTAGAGACCGGAGACCTCCGACTCGGCCACCCGATCGGGCTTGGCATCGGGCAGCAGCTTGGCGAGCCCGGCCCTCACCTCCGCCTCGCCCGCCTGGGCGCTGGCAAAGACGGCGGACAGGGCCAAGGCGGACAGGTAAACCCATCGGGCACTCATTTGCATCATCACATCCTCAGTCGCGAAAGTTGGAAAACTGTAACGGCAGCCCCCAGTCGCCGGCGCGCAGCGCGGCGATCACCTGCTGGAGGTCGTCGCGCTTGTTGCCGCTCACCCGGAGCTGATTGCCCTGGATCTGGGCCTGGACCTTGAGCCGCGTGTCCTTGACCGCCTTGACCAGCTTGCGGGCCAGATCGGCCTCGATTCCCTCGCGGATCAGTACCTGCTGCTTGGCCGCATGAAGGCTGATCTCGGGGTCCTTGATTTCCAGGCAATCGAGGTCAACCTTGCGTTTGACCAGTTTCTGCCGAAGGATATCCAACATCTGTGACAGGCGGAACTCGGTATCCGCCCGCAACAGGACCTCCGATCCGGTGAGCTCGAAGCGGGCATCCACCCCTTTGAAGTCGAAGCGGGTACCGACCTCACGGTTGGCCTGGTCCACCGCATTGCGGACCTCCTGCAGATCCACCTCGGAGACGACATCGA
>JAEHCY010000375.1 GCA_016880695.1 Chromatiaceae bacterium
AACTTCAGCACCCTCCGCCACTTCGCCCTGAATCTCATCAAGCGCCACCCCTCCCCCAAGAGCGTCAGGCAGAAGCGCTTCAAGGCCGCCTTAGATGATGACTTCCGCGCTAAGGTCGTGTTTGGACAAGGCTGATCGTTCGGTAGCCCTGAAGAGGTGCCGCTCCCGACCCCGAGCGGCTACTATTGCCGATCGGACCCCGCAAGGCGACGGAAGACCCCTCGGGTGTAACCCGTGACCAACTGGCTTGAACAAAGGCTTCTGCAGCGCCTGCGCCCGCGGGTACCCGAGCCCCTGTGGCGGAAGGCCTGGGAAAGGCTGCCGCTCCTGCAGGGGTTCTCGGCGGATGAGGAGCAGGCGCTGCGGGACCTCGCGCTGCTGTTTCTCCACCGCAAGTCCCTCGAGGGCGCCGCCGGACTCGAGGTCACCCCCGAGATGCGGGTCATGGTGGGACTCCAAGCCTGCCTGCCGGTGCTGCGGCTCGGGCTCGAGTGGTACCGCGACTGGGTGTCGGTCATCCTCTACCCCGACGAGTTCGTACCCGAGCGCGAGTGGGTGGACGAGGCCGGCGTGGTCTGGGTCTCCCAGGAGCCCCGCACCGGCGAGGCCTGGGAGCGGGGACCGGTGATCCTGGCCTGGTCCGAGGTCGCCGCCGGCAGCCTGCTCGACGGGGTGAACGTGGTGCTGCACGAGTTCGCCCACAAGCTCGACATGCTCGACGGGATGGCCAACGGCCACCCGCCCCTGCACCGCGACATGAGCAATGCCCGCTGGGCCGAGGTGCTCTCGAGCGCCTACCGCGACTTCAACCGCCGGGTGGATGCCGGCGAAGACCCCGACATCGACCCCTATGGCGCCGAGTCCCCCGGTGAATTCTTTGCCGTGCTGACCGAGGCCTTCTTCGAGCTGCCCGACATCCTCCAGGCGGAATACCCCGCGGTCTACGAGCAATTCTCCGCCTTCTATCGCCAGGACCCCCTGACACGGCTGCGGGGCGCCGGCGTTCTCTGACGAGACGCACAATCCCGCGGCGGGTGTGATACCTTTTTCAGTGCGCCGAGGTTGGCCCTAGCAAACACTAGAATAAGACGATGGCGTAAACGGCGCGTCCCCCGCGGGTCCGCCACCCAGCCCATGCGGCGCGAGAGGCTAATCACCACAACTCCAAGGAGCGCACTGTTCCTTCACTGCCGCGCCGGTTTCGAATCGGAATGCGCCGCCGAGATCCAGCAGCGGGCCCAGGAGCTCGGGGTCAGCGGCTTCTGCAAGGGGCAGCCCGACGCCGGGTTCGTCCTGTTCGAGAGCAACGAGGACGAGGGGGCGGTCCGCACCCATCGCGCGGTGGCCTTCAACAGCCTGGTCTTCACCCGGCAGTGGTTTGTCATCCAGGGGTTGTGCGAGGGACTACCCGCCAGCGACCGGGTCAGTGAGCTGGTTCGAGCCGCCACCGGCATTCCCCGCGCCGCCGACACCCTGTTGTTGGAGACCCCCGACACCACCGAGGGCCGCGAGCTGGCGCGACTCTGCCGGGGGATTCGGGCACCGCTGGAGGCGGCGCTCACCGCGGCGAAGCTGCTGCGGCCCCACGGCGGGGAGGAGGGCTCGCGCCTGCACATCTGCTTCCTCGACGGCGCCACCGCCTTCGTCGGCTACGCCCCGGCGGCCAACAGCCCGCCCTGGCCCCGGGGCATCCCGCGTCTGCGCTACCACCACGATGCCCCGAGCCGCTCGGCGCTCAAGCTCGACGAGGCGCTGCTGCGGTTCCTCACCCCCGAGGAAAGCACCCGCCTCCTGGCACCCGGTATGCAGGCGGTGGACCTGGGCGCGGCACCCGGTGGCTGGACCTGGCAGCTCATGCGGCGGGGCCTCAGCGTGACCGCCATCGACAACGGCCCCCTCGCCCCCGAGATCCTTAAGTCGGGCCTGGTGTCACACCTGGCGGCGGATGGTTTCACCTACCGTCCCAAGGCCCCGGTTGCCTGGATGGTCTGCGATATGGTCGAGCAACCCATCCGCATCGCCGACCTGGTGGCCCGCTGGGTGGAGCAGGGTTGGTGCGAACAGACCATCTTCCACCTGAAGCTGCCGATGAACCGCCGCTATCAGGAGGTCCAGCGCTGCCTGGACCTGATCCGGCGGCGGCTGGGCAAGAAGGCGGTGCGCTTCTCCCTCACCTGTAAGCAGCTCTACCACGACCGCGAAGAGGTCACCGCCTACCTCCACCGGCTCTGACCTGCGGGAAGCGCCGGGCTGCATCGGCGCGGGGCGAGGGACCGGATCGGTCCGCCGCCCGCCGGGAGGGGTTAGGACAGGGATTTGGCCTCGGGGGCCGCTGGCCGATCCTTGCCCTCGGGGGCCAATGCGGTCGCTGGGGCCAGATCCTCACCGGTCGCCGAGGCACGGTCGAGATCCTCCGGCGACGGCTCCCAAACACCCCGAGTGGGCGGCTCCAGGGCGGCAACGTAGTCGTCCACCGGCGCGGAGACCTCTTCGGCGAGGCGCTCGGCCCCGGTGACCGCATCCAGCGCGGTGTCCTGGAACAGCACCTTGGTGATGCGGTGCTTGTCCATCTCCAGCACCTTTAACCGCCCGCCATCGAGCTGCACCGCCTCCCCCACCGTGGGAATGCGCCCCAGGGCGTGGTAGACCAGGCCACCGAGGGTCACGTAGTCCCCCTCCGGGAAGGGGAAGTTCACCAGGGCTTCCAGCTCCGAGACGCGGATGCCGGCGTCGATGACATACTGGCTCCCGCTCAGCTTCTTGATGTAGCGGTAGCGGTGGGGCGTGAACTCATCGGCATAGTCGCCGACGATCTCCTCGAGAATGTCCTCCAGGGTGATCACCCCCGCCGTGCCGCCGTATTCATCCAGCACCACCGCCATCTGCTGGCGGGTGCGCTTGAACTCCTTGAGCAGGTCACTGAGGGACTTGGTTTCCGGGATCATGTAGGCGGGCCGCATCACCTCGCCGATGGGCAGGTTACGGATCGGGCTATCGAAGCCATCCTCCGCCACCGCCCCCAGCAGATCCTTGATCGCCACCACCCCCACCATGTTGTCGATGTGGTCCTCGAACACCGGGTAGCGGGCATGATGCCCCTCGTTGAACAGCTTGAGCACATCGCCCACCTTCGAATCCTTGCTCACGGCGGAGATATCGGTGCGCGGCACCATCGCATCGCGCACGCGATGCTCATCGAGGTCGAACACCCCGCGGATCATCTGGGTCTCTTCGGCGTTGAGCACCCCTTCGCGCTCGCTGGCACTGAGGATGGTGCGGATCTCCTCCTCCGACATGGAAAAGTGGCCGTGGCTACCCCCGCTGAGGTCCCGCTGGCCGAACAGCCACAATAAACCGTTGGATGACTTCTCCATCACCCAGATCACCCAGCGGAACATCTTGTACAGGCCGTTGATGCTCCAGGCCACCGCCATACTGATGGCCTCGGCCTTGTGGAACGCCAACACCTTGGGCGCCAGTTCCCCCGCCACCACGTGCAGGAAGGAGATGAAGGCAAAGCCGAAGAAATAAGCCGCCGTGTGGGCGATATCCACCACCACATGACTCGCGCCGAACATGTGCGAGGCGGCCTCGAACCAGGGGTCCACGATCTGCTCGATGGTCACGATACCGATGGCACCCAGTCCCATGGAGACCATGGTGATGCCGATCTGGGTCACCGAGTAGAAGCGTTCGGGCTCGTTGTGTAGCAGCTGCACGCTCTTGGCGGCCTTGTTCCCCACATCCGCGAGCTGTTTGATGCGGCTGCGCCGCGCGGCGGTCAGGGCCACCTCCGAGCCCACGAAATAGGCGTTGCCCATCACCAGCAGGATGATGAGGCCGAGCTTTAGCATCAGAATCGTATCCATGCCATCCCCTTTGTGGTCGAAGGCCGCGGGTCATCCCGGGCGGTTGATCGAAATTTTTCCTGCGCTGCGCAGCGAGGGTACCACCTCCAGAGACCGGGCCACAGGGGTGCCGCGAGGGCCGATTCACGGCTATCGCGGTGCCCGGATGACCAAGAATCCGCCTGATCTCGCTGCCACCGGGGCGCGATGGTACCCCAAAGCCAGCTCGCGCAGGGAGCCCGCGGCAAGCGCTGACCGGCAGAAAACCGCCCGACCTCACCGAGGCGATTGTTGCCTGGCAACAACAAACGGTATTTCCTGTCGCATTTTAGGCTAGATTACGAGCCAATTACGTCTATACTTCAGCGCTCCGACAACAAAGACAAGGCAAAGGGGTACTGCGACCAATGGATCTACTCCACATTCTCGTCTACGTTGCCGTTGCGGTGGTCCTGATCTTCGACTACACCAACGGCTTCCACGACGCCTCCAACATCATCGCCACACCGATCGCCTCACGGGCGCTGA
>JAEHCY010000376.1 GCA_016880695.1 Chromatiaceae bacterium
AACGCTGGCGGGGCCTCCTCGGTGGCGCAGCGACCGACCGCGTTGCTGGCCTCCAGAATCGCTGCCTCCATCTCCAGCAAGCTGCCACTGAGCCGCACTGTCACCTCGACCGTCACCTCCTCGCCGGATCTCTTGACCACCTTCGCCATAGCTGCACCTTCTCTAACCTTCACAGAAGGTTACAAGGTACTGGTCAACGGTAAATCATGTGGAGGCCGCACCCCGCCAGCACGACGACAACACCGGCCTCGACCCCGAGACCCAGGTCTTCCTCGACTTGCTGCTGGCGCAGTCGGTCAGAGATCCGGCCGCGGAGGCCGAGGTCGCCCCGCAGCTTCGCGCGGTCGTCGTCGAACTGGTGGATCACATCCACCAGGAGATCGCACTGGTCAACTTCTGGCAGCGGGCCCAGGCCCGGGAGGGACTGCGGGGCTGGATCTTCCAGACCCTGGATGGCGCCGATGTGCTGCCCTTCGACCGGCTGGACTCGGTGGCGGACAAGCTGATGGAACTGGCCAAGGCCAACCATCACCGGCTGGTCGGATGAGCGAGACCCTGGTCGTCGATGACCTGAGCTTCGAGGTCCGGCGCAGCGCCCGGCGAAGGACGCTGGAGATCACCCTGGACCGGGGCGGCGAGTTGAGGATCTCCGCCCCGCCGAGCGTGGGTGATAAGTGCCTGGTCCCGTTCGTGCGGGAGAAGCGGTTCTGACTCTACACGAAGATGGCGGAGAAGGAGGCCCGCCAGCGGGCGCTGGGGACCAAGGAGTTCGTCAGCGGCGAGGGCTTCCCCTACCTGGGCCGGAGCTACCGACTGCTGCTCGTGGATGAGCAGGACGCCCCGCTCAAGCTGGAGGCGGGACGCTTCAAGCTGCTGCGGCCCCTGGCCGCCGAAGGCCGGGAGCAGTTTGTGCGTTGGTACACCGAGCACGCCAGGCACTGGCTGCAGCGGCGGGTCAAGGGGTGGGCCGCCCGGATGGGCGTCGAGCCCCAGGGCGTGGAGGTGCGGAGCTTAGGCTTTCGCTGGGGCTTCTGCGGTCAGGCCGGGAACGTCAATTTCCATTGGGCCAAGATCCTGTTGCCGGTCAGCATCCTGGACTACGTCATCGTCCACGAGCTGTCCCACCTCATCGAGCCGAACCACACGCCGGAGTTCTGGCTACGGGTCGGGCGGACGCTGCCGGAGTACGAGCAGCGAAAGACTTGGCTCGCGGAACAGGGCGGGCGGCATGTTGTGCTCTGAACCGCCGAGGAGGAGCCGATCGTGGCGGAGCGAAAGGGGATCCAGCGTCCTGCTCCGCTCGCCCATGCGCGCGCCCCGTCGCGTCTGGGCCTTTGCCCGGCTGGCCCCCGAAGCTTTCTCCTGTTGGCGATTCCGGTCCCTGACTGGCATCATTTGAGGATCACACCTAACAAATGTGCCCACCTGTAGTTTCCTTTTCCCATAAACCCAGCAACATCGCGGCCTAGCGCGCAACCAATAGATTCGATGAGAATGACGACCAATGAATCTGCCCCATCCCCTTGAGCTCGCCGCCCAGGCCGCCGACGCGCGCGAACGTACCCTGACGCTCATCGAGGGCCTGGACGGCGCACAGTTGATGGGCCCGCGCCTGGCGATCGTCAACCCGTTGCGTTGGGAGATCGGCCACACCGCCTATTTTCACGAGTACTGGGTGCTGCGCCAACACCTCGGTGAAGCGCCCGGTCGTCCCGATGTGGACCAGCTTTACGACTCGATCGCCATCGCCCACGACGACCGTTGGGATCTCCCGCTGCCTTCTCTGGCGGATACGCTCACCTACATGGGGAGGGTTGCGGAACGCGAGCGTGCCCACCTCGCAAGCGACCCACCAGATGCGCTGCGCGACTACCTAGTGCAGTACGCGGTATTCCACGAAGACATGCACACCGAGGCCTTCACCTATACGCGCCAGACCCTCGCCTATCCGGCACCCAGGATCGGCACCTCGCCCGTCGCGGCGTGGCAGGCCGGCGGGCTTGCTGGCGACGCGGCGGTCCCCGGGGGTGAGTTTCTACTCGGCGCCCAGGACGACGGCCGCTTCTGTTTTGACAACGAGAAGTGGGCCCATCGCGTCGAGGTCAGGCCCTTTCACATCGCCCGGGCGGCGGTCAGTAACACGCAGTACACCGCCTTCGTCGAGGATGGCGGCTATCTTCGGCGCGAGCTGTGGGACGACGAGGGTTGGCAGTGGCGTAACCGCCAGGGACTCGCCCATCCCGTCTACTGGCGGGCGGGCGCCCGGGGCTGGGAATGCCGTCGCTTCAACCGCTGGTTGCCGCTTGCGCCGAATGCCGCCGTGATCCACGTGAGCTGGCACGAGGCGCAGGCCTACTGCCGTTGGGCCGGCCGGCGCTTGCCCACCGAGCTTGAGTGGGAGGTGGCGGCGGCCGGTGAGCCCGCGCCCGATGGCATCACCCTCGCGCCGCACAAGCGACGCTATCCCTGGGGCGAGGCCCCGCCGACCGTTGAGCAGGCGAACCTAGACGGCACCGCCTCGGGCACCATCGACGTCGGTGCCCTGCCGGCCGGTGACAGTGCCTTCGGTTGCCGGCAGATGATCGGCAACGTCTGGGAATGGACCGACACCCTTTTCGGCCCCTACCGAGACTTCATGCCGGACATGTACCGGGACTACTCGCAGCCCCTGTTCGGCACAACGCGGGTGCTGCGCGGTGGCGGCTGGGCGACGCGCGGTCGGCTGATC
>JAEHCY010000377.1 GCA_016880695.1 Chromatiaceae bacterium
AGCCCCAGGGACCACCTCCCCAGGGGCCACCGCCGCCCCAAGGACCACCGCCCCAGGGGCCACCGCCGCCCCAAGGACCACCGCCCCAGGGGCCACCGCCGCCCCAAGGACCACCGCCCCAGGGGCCACCACCGCCCCAAGGACCACCGCCCCAGGGGCCACCACCACCCCAGGGACCGCCGCCCCAAGGGCCACCCATACCGCCGAACGGCCCCCAGAAGGCTTGAGCGTTACCGGCGGCGAGGACCGTCGCGCCGGCGATCAGTGAAGCAAGGATTACGCGCTTGGTCTTGGACATGTCTTTTCCCCAGCAAGAAGGTTGTGGGCACGGGCCGGCGCACAGCACACACCGACCTAACAACAGCATAGGCCAGTGCGCGAAAAGTTTCTTTGCGCTATATCAGGAAATTACTGAATACTGATCCTATCGGCGCCGCCGGGTCCCTGCTTCAACCGCCGAGCACCCGGCCGAGATAGGAGAGACACCCCTTCAGGCTGGAGAGTTTCGGATAGTCCACCTCCGGGATCTTGACGCCGAGCTCCTGTTCCAACCGCAAGACGAAGTTGAGAAAGTCCACCGAATCGATCTCGAATTGGTCGCGGAAGCTCACCTCGGGGTCGAGGGCGCCGGCTTCCACCTCCGGCGCGACGCTGGTCAGGGTATCGATGATCTGACGGGTTAGTTGATCCTGGTCCATCGCGCGGTCACCGCGGGGTCTCACAATGGGAAGCTGCGAGCTTCCTCCGGCGGTCCCTCACTGTCAACACCGAGCCGTATCGTTCCGCTACTCTCGGTTACCGAGGGGTGGCTCAAGGGTCGAGAGGTCACCGGGGGGCAGGCCCAGCTCCTCGGCCTTGAGCAGACGCCGTAGGATCTTGCCTGAGCGGGTCCGCGGCAGGCTCGGGCGAAATTCAATCTCCTTGGGTGCCACCACCGCCCCGAGGCGGCGACGGCAATGTGCGAGGAGTTGTCGGCGCAGGACCTCGTCGCCCGCATACCCCGGCTTGAGCACGACGAAGGCCTTCACCACCTCCATGGCGATGGGATCGGGCTTGCCGATGACCCCCGCCTCCGCCACCGCCGGATGCTCCATCAGCACACTCTCCACCTCGAAGGGCCCAATCAAGTGCCCGGAGGTCTTGATCAGATCATCCGCGCGGCCGACGAACCAATACCAGCCCTCGGCGTCGCGGCGCACCAGATCGCCGCTGAGGTACCAGCCGTCCACGAACGAGCGGGCATAGCGGGCGGGCTCGCCCAGGTAGGCACGAAACATCGAGGGCCAGCCCGCGCGCAGGGCCAGCTCACCGGGCAAGTTGGGGGTTTCGATGATCTCGAGCCCCCCGCCCTCCCCGCGCCGCACCACCGCCGCCTCGATACCCGGCAGCGGGCGCCCCATGGACCCGGGCCGAACCGGTTCGGTGGCGGGGTTGGCGATTAGGATGGCGCCAGTCTCCGTCTGCCACCAGGTGTCGTGGAACGGCCGCCCAAAGGCCTCCTGCCCCCATAACACCGCCTCGGGGTTGAGCGGCTCGCCGACGCTGGCAAGCGACCGCAGGCTCCGGGTGTCATAGCGGCGGACCAGTTCTAAGCCGAGGCGCATCAGCATGCGGATGGCAGTGGGCGCGGTGTACCACACCGTCACCTGCTGATCCTGGATCACTCCATACCCGCGCGCCGGGTCGAAGGGCTCAGGGTCCGCCAGCAGGGTGGCCCCCAGGGTTAGGGGGGCGAGAATGCCATAG
>JAEHCY010000378.1 GCA_016880695.1 Chromatiaceae bacterium
CTACTCACTTCGGAAGCGCCATCGGACCGCTGATTGGTACCTCTGAGCACCTATGGTTTCAGTTCTCGGTCGGGATTGGGGCAGCGTCCTGGAGTGGCCCTGTCACGAACCGGACGTGGAGCCAGTCACAGCTCAGGTTCCCGGATTTATCGGCGGCCAGCGAGAGCAACCCCTCAACCTCGGGGTGCGGAATCGCCACATCGGTAGCTAGGCCATCGGGTGCCAGGATACCGGAGAAAACCTCCTCACCGCGGACACTCACCCTCACTTTCACGCCGTCGGCATCGGCGCAGCGCCACTTCTCCTCTGCTGGCACCGACAGGCTGATCTGGCGGACCCCCTCAGCGCCCCAGCGCCCGAAGCCATAGGTTGCCCGGGTCGGGCGGTTCTCTCCCGGGTGGATCAGCACCTGATCCTCGTCCCCTCGGCTGACCATGCCTCCGACGTCGCCCAGCTCGAAAAAGCCCGTTGCGTGAATGAGGTCCGTGAATCGGTAGTGCGCCCTCCAATCGGGATAGACGTCAGTCAAGGACTCCAGGAGAGAGCGCAATTCGGCAAAGGTGAATGCGCGGGTCCTCCTGTAAACCCGGGCAACGAACCCGTCCATGGGGTAGGTCTCTGATAGCGCAACGTAGGCAGCCCCGATTCCCGATCCGTTGAAGATCTCCTCGGCCGGAATCGTGATGACCCGCTGGTCCGCGGGGGCGACGTGGGTCTGGGCCGGGGCGGTTGAGACCGCGTATGCCGCAGCCAACGAATGGAGGTCGAAACGGTCTCTCTTGTCGATGTGGGAGACCGCTTGAAAATAGGGCTGTAGTGTCCCGCCGGCTACCGAATCGAGGATGTCGGCATTCAGAGAGAGGCTGGATGCGAAGATCGCGACGCGATCTCCCTTGTTCAGGACGCGTCGGATGTCGTGCTCGAGCCTGGAGTACTGCTCAAGATTGGGGGACCTGAGCGGATAGCAGTGGCTCTCCGGCAGTAACCTGCTCACCAAGCCCACCGGTCGCACGAAGCTGTTTACGAAGGAAAGCAGGAACAGGCTCGCGATGGCGAGCGCGAAGCTCCGGAGGACGACCCGATTTCGGAGCCGCCCCAGTATTAACATTAACCCGAGCGCCGCCAGGCAGAACAGCCAAACCCCGAGCGGAAGAAAATGATGGATGCCGAATTCCTGGGTGCGTGTGAACAGTGCCGTGAGGACCAGGGCATTGATCACCAGGAACAGGGTGGGGATGCGGAATCGACGGCTGAACAAGCCCCCCACCGCTCCGATCGCGGCGAACAACAGCAGGAGGGGTCCGAAATGACGGTAGAACGAGCGAACGTGGGTTGGAAAATCGACCTGATAGGCGCTGAAGATATCGGCGTAGTCGGTGCTCAGCGCCTGCTCGACCAGGCCCCGTTGCACTAAGGTGGCGCAAAGGACGCTGATCATCCCGACCACGAGGAAGTTGCGCAACAGATCCCAGGGAAACAGGCCGCGCCGTTCCGGTGCGAGGCGCCTGTGCGCGAAGTGCTGGATCAGTGCAGTGGTCCCGGCAGCGATTACCAGCGCCACCAGCGCGTAGGCGTACCATTTCCTCAGCAGAAAGGGCAGCCATAGCAGAACGCCGGCAACCACGAGGTGCTTCCAGGGTAACCTGCCGGCGACATCTTCCCTGAAGAAAAGCACCGACAGTGCTACCAAGGGGAGGCAGCCGACGATGTCCGGATGGCCTCGAAGGGTCGGTATCCAGAACGGTGGGAAGCTGATCGCTGTGAGCACCAGCAGCCAAGAGATCTCCCGCGGGAGGGGCAGCTCGAATCGCTTAGCTAGCGATCCGATTAGGTGTGTGGTGAGCAGCGCCACAGGCACGAGATAGAGCGAAGCGATAGCCGCGATGTAGCCGGCCCGGGACCCTTGAAAGGCAAGCTTAAACGGCTGCAAGGGAATGACGGGGACGAAATTGTATTCGCTGATGCGGAGATCCCGAATCATGCCCTGTAGCCATGACCGAAAGTTGGATATTCCGTCCAGGAAATGGGCATATAAGCCCCAGTAGCCGCGGAAATCCCAGAAGTAGATCGGATCCTCGCGAACCACGTAGGCGGCCGCGAAGGCCGCGGCGGCCGTGCAGCAGAAAAATACGAAAGCGGGGTAGCAGCAGCGATTCTGCGTTACGGCGGATTCAGGAAGGCCGTTCAATCGTGCCACCCGCAGTGAGCGCTCCCTCGCCGTTGATCCCTGCGGGCGCGTTGGTTTTCCGCTCGATGATGAAGCGCGGGCGGTGCTTCGTCTCCAGGTACACCTTGCCAAGGTATTCCCCGAGCAGGCCGAGGGAGAAGAGCTGGATGCCGCTGAAGAAACTCATCGGTACGACCACGGAGGCCCAGCCCGGCAGATATCGGTCGGTGAATACCCGCACGAACAATGCCCAGAGCCCGACCAAGAGCGAAGAGAGCGCTAGCAGTATCCCCGTCAGGGTAATCCAGCGCAGCGGTGCCACGCTGAAGGAGGTGATGCCCTCCAAGGCCAACGCGAGCATCTTGCGGAGCGGATACTTGGACTCCCCGGCAAGGCGCGGGTGTCGGTCGTAGGTTACCGTGCGGGTTGCAAGCCCGAGCAAGGGGATGATTCCGCGCAGGAACAGATTGACCTCGCCGAATTCCCTCAGCGCCTCGATCGCTTGGCGCGACATCAGCCGGTAGTCGGCATGGTTGAAGACCACGTTGACACCCAGCGCCCGCAACAATCGGTAGTAGCCCTGCGCAGAGAGCCGCTTGAAGGTCGTGTCCACCGTGCGGCCGGCCCGAACGCCGTAGACGATGTCGGCGCCTTCGCGGTGCGCCAGCAGCATTTGTCGCATGGCTCCGAGGTCGTCCTGAAGGTCCGCGTCGATGCTGATCAGCACCTCCCCGGGTGTGCTCAGGAGTCCCGCCAGCAAGGCGTTCTGATGGCCGACGTTGCGCGCTAGCTTGATACCGCTACAGTCGCCGCTCTCGCGCGCAAGCCGCTCGATGATGGACCAGGTTTCGTCTCGCGACCCGTCGTCGACGAAGACCACGCCACTGTTGGCGCTGATCAGGCCCTCCTTGGCCAACTCGACGAGCCGCTCGCGCAGCCGGCGGGCCGTCTCTGGTAGTGCTGCCTGTTCGTTGAAGCAGGGAACGACGATGTTGAGCGTGACCGGGTCCATCGATATCTGACCTGAGATACGCCTACCCTCGCAGCGGATATGGGCGCATCCTAGCGGCGAGGAGGGTAACCGGCAAGGTGTGTGGGCGGTCGCTTGCCGGTCCTGCAGCTTCTCTCCAAACCGCACCCTGGCGTTGTCCCTGCGCAGCGCCGGGCGGAGAATGCTCGCCTCGAACGGACGTTTCTCTTTCCCAATTGCCGACGCCATGGCCGTGCTGATTCTGCGTGACATCCATCTGAGCTACGGCTCGCCACCACTGCTGGAGAAGGTCAGCCTCAACCTCGAGCGCGGGGAACGGGCGTGCCTGATCGGCCGCAATGGCACCGGGAAGACGAGCCTGTTGCGGATCATTGCCGGCGAGGTCGAGTCCGATGGGGGTCAGCGCATCCTTGACGAGGGGGCCCGCGTGGCCCTGCTCACCCAGGAGGTTCCCCCCGGTCTCGTGGGCTCGGTGTTCGATGTGGTGGCGGGGGGGCTGGGTGATCTGGCGGATCTGGTCCGCCGCTACCACGAGGCGAGCCGCGCCCTGGGCCAGGGGGAGGCGGGGGCGCTGGGGCGCCTCGCCGAGCTGCAGCACCGGTTGGAGGCGACCGGCGGTTGGGCCATCGAGCAGCGGGTGGAGGCGGTGCTCTCCCGTCTGGGACTGGACTCCGAGGGGACCTTCGAGGCCCTCTCCGGTGGGCTGCAGCGGCGGGTGCTCCTCGCCCGGGCGCTGGTGCGGGAGCCGGAGCTGCTGTTGCTCGACGAGCCGACCAACCACCTCGACATCGAGGCCATCGCCTGGCTGGAGGAGTTCCTGGCCGACTACGGCGGGGCGCTTCTGTTCGTCACCCACGATCGGATTTTCCTGCGCCGTCTGGCGACCCGGATACTGGAGCTGGATCGGGGTGTGCTCACGGACTGGCCGGGGGATTACGACAACTATCTGCGCCGCCGCGAGGAGCGGCGCCACGCCGAGGCCCTCGCCAACGCGCGCTTCGAGCGCAAGCTCTCGGAGGAGGAGGTGTGGATCCGCCAAGGGATCAAGGCGCGGCGCACCCGTAACGAGGGGCGCGTGCGTTCACTCGAGGCCATGCGCGAGGAGCGCCGTCGCTGGCGGGCGCAGCCCGGTCAGGCGCGGATGATCTTGCAGGAGGCGGAGCGATCGGGGAGGCTGGTGGTGGAGGCGGAGGACCTGAGCTACGCCTGGGAGGGCAAGCCGGTGGTGCGCGAGCTGAGTACTCTGATCCTGCGCGGGGATCGGGTCGGCATCATGGGGCCCAACGGTTGTGGCAAGACCACCCTGTTGCGGTTGCTGCTCGGGGATCTAACGGCGGAAAGCGGCCGGGTGCGCCACGGCACCAATCTGGAGATCGCCTACTTCGATCAGATGCGCGGTCAGTTGCAGGAGGACAAGAGCGTGCAGGAGAACCTGGCGGGCGGCAGCGACAAGATCTCCGTCGGCGGGTCGAGCAAACATGTGCTCTCTTATCTTAAGGATTTTCTGTTCACCCCGGAGCGGGCACGTCAGCCGGTGCGGGCCCTCTCCGGAGGTGAGCGCAACCGGCTCCTATTGGCGAAGCTCTTTACCCGGCCCGCCAATGTGCTGGTGCTTGATGAGCCCACCAACGATCTCGATGCCGAGACCCTCGAGCTCCTCGAGGAGCTGCTCGGGGAGTTCCAGGGTACGCTCCTGATCGTGAGCCATGATCGCGCGCTGCTGAACAACGTGGTCACCAGCACGCTGGTGTTCGAAGGCCAGGGAGTGGTGCGCGAGTACGTGGGGGGTTATGACGACTGGCTGCGCCAGCGCCCGCCGCCCCCAACCCCCAGCGCGCCGAAACGGACCATGGTTGGTGCGCCTGCGGCGCGTCCCGAGCCCAGGTCGACCTCGGTGCGGTTGAGCTTCAAGGAGCAGCGGGAGCTCGAGGCGCTGCCGGCTCGTATCGAGGCCCTGGATGCGGAGCTCGAAGCGCTCCGCCAGCGGTTGTCGGACCCCGGCTTCTATCAACAGGGGGGCGAAGCGGTGGCAGCCGCGACCGCCCGATTACAGGGGCTGGAGACGGAGCTCGAGGGGGCCTACGCCCGCTGGGAGGCGATGGAAACCCGCCAGGCGCCGGCTGGGCGCTGACCGCCCTCTCCCTGGTCAGCACGGGAGTCGATGCCGTACCATGCGCGCCTGGCGAAGGGTCGCTTTCCCTGTGGCAGGGCGGCGAGGGGAGAACCCCTGGAGTGAGCGAGCACCGTGAAACTAAGCCTTGAGGAGTTCCGGGACTGGAAGAACAAATCCGTGACCCTGCTCGGTATGTCGGGCGTGGGGAAAACCCGCCTGTCGAACCGGTTGCGGCGCTACAACTGGTTTCACTACTCCGGGGACTACCGCATCGGTACCCGTTATCTGGATGAGCCGATCCTCGATCTGATCAAGCAGCAGGCCATGCAGGTGCCTTTCCTCAAGGATCTGTTGCGCCGCGACTGGATCTCGATTCGTAACAACATCAGTGTCGATGATCTGGGTCCCGTGCTGAGCTTTGTCGGCATGCTAGGCAATCCGGAGAGCGGCGGTCTGCCGCTGAAGGAGTTCAATCGCCGTCAGGCCCTGTATCGCCAGGCCGAGATCGACGCCATGAAAAGCGTGCCGGAGTTCATCCGCAAGGCTCGGGAGATCTACGGCTACCAGCACTTCGTCAACGACGTGGGCGGGAGTCTATGTGAGCTCGAAGATAGCTCGGTCATCGAGCTGTTGGTCAAGCACACCCTGATCCTCTACGTCCAGGTTCCACTGGAGGACGAAGAGGTGCTGATCGCGCGCGCCGAGGCGGACCCCAAGCCGCTCTACTATCGCCCCGCGTTTCTGCGCGACGCGGTCGAGGACTACCTGCGCCTGCGGGGCCTGGAGTATGTGGCCCAGATCGACCCGGTGGACTTCACGCGCTGGGTATTCCCGCGCCTGTTCCACTCTCGTATCCCCCGTTACGAGGCGATTGCCCGACCCCACGGCTATAGCGTCATGTCCACGGAGATTGCCGAGATGCGCGACGAGCAGGATTTTCTCGCCCTGCTGGAGTTGGCTATCGGGCGCAAGCGCGACGACTTCTGAGAGGTTGTGGATCAATCCGCGCGCCAGGATTTATTCACAACCGATTGAAAAATAGATTTTTCTTGGTGAATCGCAATGCCCTTGGTCAACCATACCAACCTTCCCACCTTTGCGCGGCTGCGCGAAGAGGGCCAAGTAGTCCTGGACCCCGAGCGGGCACTCCACCAGGACATCCGGGAGCTCCACATCGGGCTGCTCAACATGATGCCCGATGCGGCGCTCGAGGCCACCGAGCGGCAGTTCTTCCGCCTGGTGGGGGAGAGCAATCCCATCGCCCAGTTCTACATGCATCCCTTCACGCTGGCGGAGCTGCCGCGCGGGGCGGTGGCCCGCGAGCACATCGCCCAGTACTACGAGCCCTTCGGTCGGCTGCGTGAGGAAGGGCTCGATGGGCTGATCATCACCGGTGCCAACGTCACCCATCCCGACTTTGCCCAGGAGGCCTTCTGGGGGCCACTGGTCGAGGTGTTTGACTGGGCGGTGGAGAATGTCACCTCCACCCTCTGCTCCTGCCTGGCGACCCATGCCGTCATGCAGTTCCGCTACGGCCAACGGCGGCAGCGCCTGCCGGCGAAGCGCTGGGGGGTGTTCCCGCACCGGGTCATGGATCCCCGCCATCCCCTGGTTTATGACGTCAACACCCTGTTCGACGTGCCCCATTCCCGCTTCAACGAGATCACCCGCGAGCAGGTCGAGGCGGAGGGGGCGCATGTGTTGGCGGAGAGCGCGGTGGCCGGGGTGCATTTGGCGGTCAGCGAGGATCGCTTTCGCATCGTCTTCCTACAGGGGCACCCTGAGTACGACACCGTTTCGCTGCTTAAGGAGTACAAGCGCGAGGTGCTGCGTTTTGCCCACGGGCACCGCCGCGACTACCCGCCGGTCCCGGAAAACTACCTCGGACTGCAGGAACAGGCGGTGCTGCAGGAGTTCGCGGAGCGAATCCTCGAGTCCCGGGATCGGGGCCGGCCGATCCCAGAGTTCCCCGAGTCTCTGGTTTCCCAGCGGCTGGACAACACCTGGCACGACACCGGCGAGGGCGTGGTGGGGAATTGGATCGGCAAGGTCTACCAGCTCACCCATAGCGACCGTAAGATTCCCTTCATGGAGGGCGTCGACCCCTCCGATCCCCTCGGCCTGAGATTCGCCTAGGACGCGAACCGGCGATCGCCTACCCCGGGGTACTCGCCCTCCCTGTCCTCCCAGGGCAATTCGGCTCGGTCTTTGTTGTGCTTCCTGCGCCGGGGGTGACGACATCACCCTTGTCTGAAGCAAAAATACAACAGGATGCGGACTTGCAACAGCCACAAGATCCCCTATAATTAGGCTCAAGTTGTGAATTCAGCCGGCGCCTGTTGCAAGAGAGCAACATTGGCTGACTTTCGGAGATAGGAGCAGGGAGTAGCCCTGCCGAGCCTTCGGACTCCGGCTGAATCACCGGAGCGCAAGCGCTCAGTCATCGCCAGCGGGACGGGATTGCGCAACCTGAATTCAAAGGTTCTGGGGCAGTCGTTTGTGATGAAAAAGGCAAGGACTGCGATCCAAGAAATGGGGTTTTTCAAGCATTGCGCCGCTTGGACCACCCCGAGAAACCGAACGGGACAGGAGCGTTCCACATCGGTCTGAAAAGCGGGAGGAGTGGGGCCTCCCGTGACACCCTCGCGGCCTGGTTATGGCCGCAACTTCTTTTACAGAGTCCTCCTCCGCTCTGCAAGGCGAAAGGAATCGCGAGGCCAAGGACGGCCGACTCCTCTTTTTCCCATCCGGAATCCCGGTTGAATCCCCCGCTTGAGCGCCTGTCGGTTCGCTGCGCGGTAGCGATGTCCTGTTTCGCGGGTTTCCCCGTCACATCTTCGGCGATCTCTGGACCGCTTCTGGCATTCCCCCCACGCACGCCTGCGCGTTTTGGCTCAGGACAGGTCGTTTCCAGGGTCGCTTTCGGCCTCCGCCCGGCTTCCACCCCCAGATCGCCATGCGCCCGAGCACGCCAAGGAAGCACCCGAGGCAAAGGATGCCTTAGTGGTCAAGGATGGGTGGTAGGCTCGATATCCATCGGGCCTCTGGCAGCGAACAGACCTATCCCGGCTGGGGTCTCGATTCGAAGGCCAGGAAAGTGAGGGGGTTGCGCGGGATAGAAGGCGGATTCGATGCCCGCACTGTGCGCCCGATCTCCTGTTTCCCAGTCCCGCGCCAGGGGCCGCGTTGAGGCTACCCCAGAGACGGGAGGGTGACGCGGACGACGGTTTTTCCTTAGGATGTCGGGGATGTCTTGCCAGCCACCGTGGAGGGTGTGCGCACATGCCGGAAATGCAGCTCGGATA
>JAEHCY010000379.1 GCA_016880695.1 Chromatiaceae bacterium
CCCGCCGAGACCCTGAGCCATCCGGGTATCGACCGACTCGGCCAAGGCTGTCGGGTGGCCCCCGATGTGTCGGTGATGCGCTGGGGCGATGTGCCCCCGGGGCGCACGGGTATCGCGTTGGGAAATGCCGTCAGTCTCTATCAGGGGGTGCGGCTGGTGATCGGCGATCCCGCGCAGCATCCCGACACCGCCCTGGTGCTCGGGGACCGGGTCATCGTCAACACCTTCTGCTACCTCTCCGGGGAGGGGGGGCTCGAGGTCGAGGACGAGGTGCTCATGGGTACCCACGTCCACCTCCTCTCCGCCGGGCACGTCATTGACCAGGGGTCCCCCAGCATCCTGCAAAACCCCATCTCCTACGGGCGGATTCGGGTGGGCCGCGGCGCCTGGATTGGGGCAGCCGCAGTGGTCCTGCCTGGGGTGACCTTGGGAGAGGGCTCGGTGGTGGGGGCGGGTGCCGTGGTGACGCGGGATGTTCCGCCCTTCGGCGTGGTCGTGGGAAACCCCGCGCGGCTCCTACGCTATCGGGAGGGGTTCGCCCCGCGATCGGGTTGGTTCGCGCGCTGGTTCAAGCGGCGCTAGCCGGCGGGATCGTCGGAGATCCCACCTCGCCGTTGGCGGCGGGCCGGATGAGCTGGCCGAGCCAATCGCGATAGAGCAGGATCCAGAGCGCGATCGGCAGCACCCTGGGCAGGATCTGAAAGCCTAGAAAGTGGAGGTAGCGCACCAGGGTGTCGTTCGCGGGCGCGGAGCCGAGAAGCTGGAGGCGCTCGAAGCCGGCGTCGAATTGGAACATGAACAGCAGGCTGGCGAGGATGCTCAGGCACACGCCCGCCGCCAGCACGCCCAGGCCGACCAGCAGCCGCACCAGGTGCTGGCGCGAGGAGGCGGTGGAGGCGATGGCGAGGGCCGCGAACAGGGGTATGCCATAGGAGTAGGTGAAGGGGTTGAGCACCACCCCTTTGTGGGCCTGGCCCGCGGACACCGCCTCCGCCGCGAGCCGAACGATCACCACGACCTTACTGCCGGCGGCCTGGACCTTCACGAAGGTGGCGGGCCAGCAGAGCTGAAGCAGCGGATCGAGCAGACCCGCCAGCAGCGGGACCAGCCACACCAGGGTCTCATACCAGGCGAAGAAGAATGCCGGCAGCAGTACCAGGAGCTGCCCCAGCATCGAGAGAACGGGGCGTGGCTTCACGCCGCCTTGGGATCGGCCGGCCCGGAGGGTGGACCGAGACGCCGCGTCCAGGCGACGAAGACCCCCAGGGTGGCCACGATGATCAGCACCGGCCACAGATACTGGTGGGTCCAGCTAAAGATCGTCTCGTTCCACTGCCCCAGGTAGAAAAGGGTCAGGATGCGGAAGAGGTTGAGGCCCTGGATGGTCAGGAACCCAAGGAGCAGGCCGCGGGCCTTGGCCGTCCAACTGGAGGGGAAGGTGAGCACCGCGCACAGGAGCAGTACGGTGACCTCCAGGCCATTGCAGTCGTTCTCCACCGCCACCGAAAATCCGCTCCTGCCGTGGGAGAGCACGTTGTCGGAAAGCCGCACCTCAGCGTCGAGCGTCTGCAGCACGCCGAAACTGGCGGACGCCAGAACCCGATTCCACGGGTTGAGGACCTTCTCCTGAACCGGCTCGAGGTTGAACAGGAGCGACAAGGCGAGCAGCAGCCCGAAAAAGAGCGAGAGGTACTTAATCATTCGCGACCCTGATCTTGAGTGAAACGGCCGGATTTGTTTGACGCTGTTGCATTGTCGCCCATCAGGGCCGGCGGAGAAAGCGCTGGGCCGCCTAGCGTCGTTGCCGGCTGGTGCGGTCTTTCCGCCAGCCACCACCGCCGACGGGTCCGCTCCCACGAGCCTCGGCCCTCGGGTTTGCCGTGCCGCGGCCGTGGAGTACCCTTAGGGCTCCGTGGACAGACCGCAACCCAGCGGCGCTCGGGGGCCGTTGATTCCACCCGATACTCGTCCCCCGACGTCGGGGAAAGCCAGCCTTGAAAGCCTTTGAGCCCAGCAGCCAACCCGCCGTCAGTGCGGTGATCGTGAATTTCAATTCGGGACCGCTCATCGTACGGGCCGTCGAATCGGTGCTGGCCAGCGGCCTGGCCACCGAGGTGATCGTCAGCGATAACGGCTCCACCGACGGCAGCCTGGAGCGGGTTGCGGCGCTCGCGGCCGCGGATGCGCGGGTGCGCGTCCTGCGCAACGGCGGCAATCTCGGTTTTGCCCGAGCCAACAACCTCGCCTTTGCGGCCTGCGCGGGGGACTTCCTGCTGGTGCTCAATCCCGACTGCGTGCTGCAGCCGGGGGCGCTCGCGACGGTGGTTGGGGTGCTGCGGGATCACCCCGAGGCGGGGATGGCCGGCTGCCTGATCGAGAACCCCGACGGTTCCGAGCAGGCGGGGTGCCGGCGTACGCTCCCCACGCCCTTCGCCAGCCTGGCGTTCTTCACCCGCGTGGACCGGTTTTTACCCTGGATCGCTGCGCCCAAGCAGGTGAACCTCAACCGCGAGCCCCTGCCGAGCGCTCCGGCGGCGGTGGAGGCCATCTCCGGCGCCTTCATGCTGATCCGCCGCCAGGCGCTGGAGGAGGTGGGGGGCTTCGACGAGGCCTATTTCCTCCACTGCGAGGACCTCGATTGGTGTGCGCGCTTCGGCCAGCGGGGCTGGCAGATTCTGTTCGTCCCCACGGCACGGGCGGTGCATTTCAAGGGGACCAGTAGCCAGGATCGGCCGGTGTTCGTGCTCTGGCACAAGCACCGCGGCATGGCACGCTTCTTTCGCAAGTTCCAGTCGCAGCGCCATTCCCTGCCCTTCAACGGGTTGGTAATGGTCGGAATCTGGGGTCGATTCGCACTTCTCGCGGGTGCGGCCCTGCTGATGCGTCTCCGCTAGGGCGGGCCTTCGGCGAACCCCTCTCCCCTCGCAGGGGGGCTACCCGCCCGCGCGGATGCGATCGCTCAGCCCAGGTGGCGGAGCCAGCTCCCGATGAGACCCAGGAAGCCCGCGATTAGCAGCACCCCGCCGAGGGTGGCCAGGGTTTCGGCGGACAGGAGCGGGTTGCCCTGGGCCAGGAACAGGAGCGCCCCGGAGACCATCAGCGCCCCGGCGGCAACCCCTTCGTGGGTGCGTTGGGCGGCCCGGTCCAGATCCAGGCGCAGGCGCTGTAGCTCCTTGAGCTGGCGCGCCTCGGCGCTGGGGCTCTGCTGGGCGGCCCGCAGGGCCCCGTAGAGGAGCTGCGGGAGCTCGGGGATCTGCTCGGAGAGCGGCGGTAGGGTCTTGCCCATCCGGCGAAAGAATCCCCGCGCCCCCAGTTGCTCCTGCATCCAGCGCTCCATGAAGGGCTTGGCGGTGGACCAGAGATCGAGCTCCGGATAGAGCTGGCGGCCGAGGCCCTCGATATTGAGCAGGGTCTTCTGCAGCAGCACGAGCTGGGGCTGCACCTCCATGTTGAAACGCCTCGCGGTCTGGAACAGCCGCAACAGGAAGTGGCCGAAGGAGATCTCGCTCAGCGGTTTCTGAAAGATCGGCTCGGAAACGGTGCGGATGGCCGCCTCGAACTCCTCGACCCGGGTGCCCTCGGGCACCCAGCCGGAGGCCACGTGCAGCTCGGCGACCCGCCGGTAGTCGCGGTTGAAGAAGGCGAGCAGGTTCTCGGCGAGGTAGCGCTGGTCCTCGGTGGTCAGGGTACCCATGATGCCGAAGTCTACCGCGATGTAACGCCCGTTGGGCTCGACGAAGATGTTCCCCGGGTGCATGTCGGCGTGGAAGAAGTTGTCGCGGAACACCTGGGTGAAGAAGATCTCCACCCCCCGCTCCCCCAGTAGCCGCATACTGACCCCCTGGGCCTTGAGCGCATCCACCTCGCCGACCGGGGTGCCGTAGATGCGCTCCATCACCATCACCCCCCGGCTGGTGAGCTCCCAGTGGACCTCGGGGACGTAGAGGGCCTCGCTGCCGAGGAAGTTGCGCCGCAGTTGGGCGGAGTTGGCGGCTTCGCGCATCAGATCGAGTTCATCGAGGATGGTCTTTTCATACTCCTTGACTACCTCCAGCGGGCGCAGGCGCCGGCCATCGGGCCAGTAGCGCTGAGCCAGCCCGGCCACGGTGTACAGGAGCCCCAGATCGCGGCGGATCACCCGCTCGATGTCGGGTCTGAGCACCTTCACCACCACCGCCCGGCGATCCTTGAGGCGGGCGGTATGGACCTGGGCGACCGAGGCCGAGGCCAGGGGGCGTTCGTCGAAATCATCGAGCACCCCATCCACCGGCTGGCCGAAGGCGCGCTCGATCAGGGCGCGGGCCTGGTGGCCGGGAAAGGGGGGGACCTGATCCTGGAGCTTCGCTAGCTCGTCGGCCAGGTCGTCGGGTAGCAGATCCCGCCGGGTGGAGAGGATCTGGCCGAATTTGACGAAGATGGGCCCCAGGTCCTCCAGCACCCGGCGGATACGCACCGGATAGGCCGGTAGCTCGCCGCGGAACCAGTACCAGGGGGAGAGGTAGAGGAGAAAACGCAGCGGCCGGAACAGATGGGTGTCGAGGATGAGCTCGTCGAGGCCGTGGCGTAGCAGCACCCGGTTGATGTGCAGCAGCCGCAGGGTCTGGGATGGGCGGATCATCCTAGAAACCGACGTGAGCGCCACCCGGCCCCGGGAACCGCCTGGCGGTGCAGGGCGATGCGGGGTGAACGGCGATTGTTCGAACCGGTGAGATTCCCGTTCGTCCCGGGTGGCCGCAAAGCGGTGCATCGAGGGACCGCGTGGGGTATCGGTGGCGCGGCCGGATCGAGGCCCGCCCCGAGCCCGCTCGAAGGGGGTATGCCATCCGCAACGGCCGAATCAAGCCTCATCCCTGGTCAGAATCGGGTGCGGAATCCACCCGCGGGCGCTCCACCCGCTTGAGGCGCGCGGCGAGGCGCTCGACGTCGTCTCGCAGCCGATCGACCTCATCGGCGAAGTCACCGACCTCGATCCGGGTGGGCAACAGCCGGGCCTCCTCCTGCAGGTACTCCTGCAAGTCAGCGGTCAAGGAACCGGCCGCGGCGCGCGCCCAGCCTCCGAGCCCCCGGACCAGGCGGCCGGCCTGGTGGGCGAGGGGGTCACCGGTGAGGCGGGAGAGTTGCTCCTCCCAGTCGACATCCAACCCTGCCCACAGCGCCCCAAAGCGTTGCGCCGTCTCGGTGTTGCCCTCGATCGTCACCTCTCCGGCAAAGAGGGTCTGCTCCCGCTTGCCCCCGAGCCCGAGGCGGGCCAGCGCCCAGGGGGTGCCGCGCAGCAGGCAGTCCGGTTCGCCCTCGTAGTGGCCGAGCACCTGCAGGCCGCTGGGGCTCGGCACGAAGGTGAGACGGAGGTCCGCCCCGAGCACCTCCACCCCGATCACCCGTCCGTGCAACGGCGCGAGCGCGTCGAACCCCTCGGGGTCCAGGCGCAGGTAGCGGTTGAGGGTCGCTTCGAGAAGGGCGATCGCGGGATCGAGGCTGGACACGGGGCCTAGAGCTTGAAGCCCCGGTGGATCGCCACGATGCCGCCGCTCAGGTTGAAGTAATCGCAGCGCTCGAACCCGACCTGCTCCAGCATCGCCTTGAGGCTGTCCTGATCGGGGTGCATGCGGATCGACTCGGCCAGGTAGCGGTAGCTGTCCTCATCCTGGGTGACCAACTTACCCAGGGCCGGCAAGAGGGTGAAGGAATAGAGGTCGTAGAGCTTCTGCAGCGGGGCGCTCCGCGGGTGGGAGAACTCCAGGATAATGACCCGGCCACCCGGCTTGAGGGTGCCGAGCATAGCGGCGAGGGCGCGTTCCTTGTGGGTGACGTTGCGCAGGCCAAAGCCGATGCTGATGCAGTCGAATTGATTGTCGGCAAAGGGCAGGCACTCGGCGTTGGCCTGGACGAACTGGAGGTTACCGACCACGCCGGCGTCGGCGAGCCGGCTGCGGCCCCGCTCTAGCATGGTGGCGTTGATATCGCTCGCGACCACCATCCCGTCTGGACCGACCAGGCCGGCGAAACGCTCGCTCAGGTCGCCGGTGCCGGCCGCCAGGTCGAGCACCCGCTGACCCCGGCGCACGCCCGAGAGCTCGATGGCCGCGCGCTTCCACAGCCGGTGGACACCGAGCGACATGAGGTCGTTCATCAGGTCGTAGCGCTCGACCACGGAATCGAACACGGCGCGCACCTGGCGCGCCTTTTCCTCGACCGGGACGCGGCGATAGCCGAAGTGGGTGGTTTCTGGCTCAGGCATGGGGATTCACTGGGCTTGGCGGTGGGCACTATAGCAGAGCGCGGGCTCGCTGTGGACCAG
Organism: Chromatiaceae bacterium; assembly: GCA_016880695.1. Taxonomy (GTDB): domain Bacteria; phylum Pseudomonadota; class Gammaproteobacteria; order Chromatiales; family Chromatiaceae; genus JAEHCY01. The sequence goes on from JAEHCY010000379.1 coordinate 6,299, forward strand.
ACGCGCATCGGGCTTGCAGCGGGTGCCTGTGCCCGAAGTGCTACCGCGACCCCGAGCCCCCCTATCCCCGGACCGCAATGGGGCGTGGGCCCTGCTGTGCCGCTGTGGGGGCGCCGGAAACCCCGGTGGCGTTGGGCGGGCATCCCGTCTGGAATTCCCTTGGGTGGCAGCCCAATTCTTGCGCGGAACCCTTTGCTGAGGGCTTCTCATACCACAGCAGCGGAGAGGATCGGCAGCTAGCGGCCAATCGATCGAGGGGGCGAGATATTCTATGATCTGGCGCACAGAAGGGCGACGTCATCGAAGGCTCGGATGGATAGGAAGGTGAATTCGCTTGATTCGATGCGTAGTTCCGTTAAAACATGCGTTGTCCGCACCAGGGCTTAGGCTCCAACCCAGAGGTTTTCCGATGATCCGATATTTCGCACTTGTCGCGGGAGGGGTGACGGCCCCCCACCGTTTCGGCTGCCGGCTGGGCTGCGCCTGGGCGTTGCTGGTCGCGAGCCTGCTGGGGATAGCTCTCCCCCAGTCGGTCTCGGCCCAGGAGAGCGCGCAGTCGCCGAATGCTCGGGCGTTGGTGCACGCAGCCAATCCTAACCTGCGTGAGATCGCCAGGGGCGTTCCCTCGGGGGGGAAGCTCGCGGTGGAGGCTGTTGAGATCCAGGAGCTCGGCACCCGTACCCTCGAGCTCGATCGGTTCGAGGTATTCGCCCTGGATGCGCAGATTGTCGCCGATGATGGGATCGTCTTGGCACGGCCCGCGACGGCCTATTTCCGGGGCACCCTGGCGGGAGACCCAGAGTCCGCAGCGGTTCTGGTGGTACCGAAATCGGGGCCGCCAAGGGGCCTCATTCGAGCGCGTGCCGGCCTTTGGTTCGTCGGTGAGGCTCAGTCGGCGCGCCCGGGGGTTGCGGGCAGGCGGGTCGCGGAGGCAGCGCTGGCCCGGTTGCCAGGCATCCAATGTGGTTCGGACCGGCTGCCTTTGACGGCCCGCTCCGTTGCGGGGCCGAGCGTTCCGGCCGAGCCCCAGGCGGTGGTCTCCGCGGACCAGACCGCCTCTTACACGGCGGCGGTTGCGGTGGAAACCGATTACGAGTTTTACACGCTCTTCGGCAATACGGCCGCGGCAACCGAGTACGTGGGCGACCTGTTTGCTTACTCCTCTGGAATCTACGCACGAGAGATCGGTACGAATCTTTCTGTCAGTTACCTGCGGCTGTGGACGTCGAATAACGATCCCTGGACCGAGTTGTCGGATACCTACTATGCGCTGACGGAGTTTCAAGACTATTGGATCAGCAACAGGGGGTCCGTGACTCGGGCGTTAGCGGCCATGCTGAGCGGCAAGGACATGGGCGGTGGCATTGCCTACGTGAACGCACTCTGTAGCAACTCAGAAGGCTACGCATTGGCCACGAGCATTGCCGGTAATTTCAACATCGATAACCCCGCAGTAGTCTGGGATATTGTGGTGGTTGCCCATGAGATCGGCCACGTTTTCGGCTCCTGGCACACCCACTGTTACGAGGATACCTACCTACCAGGTAGTACCACCGCAGAACCGGAGGCTATCGATCACTGCTGGGGCTCGGAGACCACCTCTCCCTCCGCCCGGGACGTCTATGGTCAGCCCGTTAACTGCTGGTCGGGGTCAACGTCACTCCCTGGGGTGCAGGCGACCTCGGGCGGCACCACGAGCAATCATCCCGGGACCATCATGAGCTACTGCCACCAGAAGACGGGTGGCTACAGCAACCTGGCCCTGACCTTCGGCGATCAGCCATCGGCGAGTTATCCCAGTCTCCCCTATCACCCATTCGGGGTGCGGGCGGATCGGGTTCCCGCGCTGATGCGCTATGCCGTGCAGGCTTATGGCAGTTGTCTCCTGCCATCGGCTGGTCCACACACCCTGAGTGTTGGCAAGTCCGGTAGCGGCAGTGGCACGGTCACCAGCAGCCCCACGGGCATCGACTGCGGCGCGACCTGCAGTGCGGCCTACGACTCGGGGACTGCCGTGACTTTGACGGCCGCCCCGGCTGTGGGCTCGGTGTTTGCGGGCTGGTCGGGGGCCTGCACAGGTACCGGCAGTTGTGCGGTGACCATGAGCGGGCCGAAGACGGTGACTGCAACCTTCGACACCAGTGGCGGAGGGGCTGGCCTCGCCGAGGCGGTGGACAACCTAGGATTGAGCTTCACCACGGGC
>JAEHCY010000380.1 GCA_016880695.1 Chromatiaceae bacterium
CGGCGGTTGGCCGAGCAGTGGCTCCGCCAGGCTGATCTGGAGCACGATGAGGAAGGGGGCGAGAAAGAACAGGACGAGCCAGAGGTAGGGAACGCCGATCTGCATCCGCCGCGAGAAGTCGCCCGATACCCGTCGGTGCGACCACCATTCCCGCGCCGGCCCCAGCCAGTCGGCCCGGGATCCCGGCCCCTGCGTCGGCGCAGCCATGCTGCCTCAATCCGTCAGGAGCACGCCGCTAGCCGGCGCCCAATCCAGTATCACCGGGTCATCCCAGGTCAGGCGTTGCTCGCTACGCGGCTGGGTGTTGGCCAGGGTGATCTGCACCACCTGGGCGGGGGATACCCGAACATGGTAAATAGAGAGGTTGCCAGTGTAGGCGATGTCCTCCACCACTCCCCGGAGCCGGTTGGTGGCCTCCTCACCTAGGTCTTGGCAAAGGCGGAGCTTCTCCGGGCGCACGGCCACGGCGACCGGTGTGCCTCGCGCCAGCGGCTGCGGGCAGGGCACCCGCAGGGTGCGCCCCAGCTCGCTTTGCACCAGAACCTCGCCGTTGTGTTGCTCCAGCACCTTGCCGCGGAACAGGTTCACCGAGCCGATGAACTCCGCCACCCGACGGCAGTTGGGATACTCATAGACCCCCGCGGGGGTATCGACCTGGAGGATACGGCCCGCCTCCATGACCGCGATGCGGCTCGACATGGTCATGGCCTCTTCCTGGTCATGGGTGACCGTGACGAAGGTGATCCCCAGCGCTTCCTGCAGGTTGACCAGCTCGAATTGAGTATGCTCCCGAAGCCGCTTGTCCAACGCCCCCAGCGGCTCATCGAGCAGCAGGAGCTTGGGATGCTTGACCAGACAGCGGGCGAGGGCCACCCGCTGGCGCTCGCCGCCGGATAACTGCTGGGGCCGGCGCCGGCCGAGATCGGGGATGCGCAGGAGCTCGAGCATCTCCGCCACACGCCGTTGCCGCTCCCGCCGAGGCAGACGCTCCTGCTGCAGACCGAACTCGATGTTCTCAGTCACCGACAGGTGCGGGAACAGGGCGTAGGACTGGAACATCAGGTTCACCGGCCGGCGATAAGGCGGGAGCTCGGTCACGTCGGTGCCGTCGATGAAGATCCGGCCGGCGGTGGGCGGCTCCAATCCGGCCACCAGCCTTAGCAGGGTAGTCTTACCGCACCCCGAGCCGCCCAGCAGCGAGAAGAACTCCCCCTGGTAGATTTCTAGCGAGACGTCGTCCACCGCATAGAGATCGCCGTACTGCTTGGTCAGTCGCTCGATGCGGACATAGGGCTGGCTGCTCGGATCTTGCCAGGCGGGGAGCTCGGCGGGGATTGCGCCGGTCCGTGGGCTGCTGGTGATTCCCATGGAGTGCGCCCTGGGGTCAGCGATTGGCCTTGGTGCGGGTCCACAGGCGGTTCAGTTTGCGGATCTCGCTGTCACTGCGTATGGGGGGCAGCGACAGCCGCTTGCGGACGGCCGGCGGTGGGTAGACACCGGGATCGTTGCGCAGCGCCTCGTTCAGATGGCGCGTCGATGCCTGATTGGCGTTCGCGTAGAAGACGAAATTCGACACTGCGGCGATCACCTCGCCTTCGAGCAGGAAGTTGATGAGGCGATGGGCCTCTGCAGGATGAGGGGCGTCCTTCGGTATGGCCATGACATCGACCCACAGGGGCGCACCCTCCCGGGGGATCAGGTAGTCGATCCGAACGTTGTTTCCGGATTCCTCGGCGCGGGTCTGGGCCTGAATGATGTCGCCCGAGTAGCCCTGGCTCACACAGACGTCGCCATTGGCGAGGTCGCTCTGATACTGGGAGGAGTGGAAGTACTTGACGTAGGGGTGGATGCGCTTGAGTACCGCCTGGGCGGCTTCAAGGTCGGCCGACGCCAGGCTGTTGGGATCCTTACCCAGGTAGGCGAGGACCGCGGAGAAGACGTCGGTGGGGTCGTCGAGCAGGGTGATACCGCACGCCGCCAACTTCTCCGCGGTGGCCGGGTCGAAAACCAGCGCCCAGGTGTTCAGGGGGGCATCGCCGAGGATCCCCTTTACCTTGTCCTCGTTGATGCCCAAGCCGGACGTACCCCACATGTAGGGCACAAGGTATTGGTTGCCCGGGTCGATGTCGGTGAGGGCTTTCAGGATCTCGGGATCGAGATTTTTCCACAAAGGGAGCTTGGACTTGTCGAGCTTGGCATAAAGACCGGCCTTCACATGCCGGGCGCCGAAGGGCCGGGCGGTGGGAAAGACCAGGTCGTAACCGCTCTTGCCGGCGAGCAGCTTGGCCTCGAGGATCTCGTTGGAGTCGTAGAGGTCAAGCTCGGGCTTGACGCCGGTCGCTGCCTGGAATCGATCGAGCGTGTCCTCGGCGAAATAATCGTTCCAGTTGTAGATCTGGACGACCGCATCCTCCTCGGCGGAAACGCGGGAGGGGCACACCAGGGCAAGGCAAAGGAGACTGAGCGCTAGCGTACGCATGGGAATCTGGGACTCCTGCGGTTGAACCCGCGGCGCACCGCGGCGGGTAGAGGGTTGTTATGCACCAGGATGAGGGGGGAATGCTACTGAACGAGCCTCCCAGGGTACAGCGACTGCGTGCCGATCGGCCCTGTTGCGGGGGCGCTACGAATGGGGGGAGCGCCGAGGTGGGAAGATGGGCGAGCCTGTGGCCCCGGCCCAGGGTGGGTTGTGCCTGCGCAGGCGACGGTTGCGCGCGCGGTTGGGTTCTGGTTCCATCGTGGCATGACAGGCCGAATTCGCTTGCTACCATCTCAATTGGTAAACCAGATCGCAGCCGGCGAGGTGGTCGAGCGCCCTGCCTCGGTGATCAAGGAGTTGGTGGAGAACAGTCTCGATGCGGGCGCCCGCCATATCGACATCGAGGTGGAGCAGGGGGGCGTTCGGCGCATGCGGGTGCGTGACGATGGCTGCGGCATGCTGCGGGAGGATCTCGCCCTGGCTCTAGCGCGCCACGCGACCAGCAAGATCATCGATCTGCAGGGTCTCGAGGGAGTTCGCACCCTGGGGTTTCGCGGGGAGGCGCTGCCGAGCATCGCCTCGGTCTCCCGTCTGGAGCTGATTTCCCGGGAGCAGGCCGAGGAGCTGGCCTGGCGGATCGCCGGCGAGGGTCCCGAGTTGGAACCGACGCCGGCGTCCCACCCGGTGGGTACCACCCTGGATGTTCGGGACCTGTTCTATAACACGCCGGCCCGCCGTAAGTTCCTGCGCGCCGAGCGTACCGAGCTCGGGCACATCGAGCAGAGCGTCCGCCGCGCCGCCCTGGCCAGCCCCGAGGTGGGCTTCCGGTTGATCCACAACGGGCGGGAGCTTCTCGGACTGCCCTCGCGCGCCGAGCAACCCGACCCCGGGGAGCGATTGGGGGTGCTGTTGGGCGAGGATTTTCTTGAGCAGGCCCTGCGCATCGAGGAGGAGGCGGTGGGGCTGCGCTTGGCGGGCTGGGTGGCACGTCCCACCTTCTCGCGCAGTCAGCCGGACATGCAGTATTTCTTTGTCAACCATCGGGTGGTGCGCGACAAACTGGTCAGCCACGCCGTTCGCCAGGCGTTTCACGATGTGCTCTACCAGGATCGGCACCCGGCCTACGTCCTGTATCTGGATCTCGATCCGGTGATGGTGGACGTCAATGTGCACCCCACCAAGCACGAGGTGCGTTTCCGCGAGGGACGCCAGGTTCACGATTTTGTCTTCCGAGCGCTGCATCGGCGCTTGGCGGTGGGGGCGCTCGGTGGGGAGCCGGGGCTTCGGACCCCCGTGACGTCGTTGGCGGAGGGGGCCGTTGGCCCCCGCTTGCCGCAGGAAGGAGGGTCTCCGCCGCCCGCTCAACGGTCCATGCGGTTTCGGGTGGCCGAGGAGCCTGCGCCGTACCGCCTTTCGTTCGAGGCGCAACAGCCATGGGCGGGGGGTGACGCCCCGGGTGATCGGCCGGTGCCAGAGTCTTCGGCGCCACCGCTCGGGTTTGCGGTGGGTCAACTCCACGGCGTCTACATCCTGGCCCAGGCGGCGGAGGGGCTGGTGCTGGTGGACATGCACGCGGCCCATGAGCGGATCAACTACGAGCGGTTGAAGTGTGGATGGGCCGAGGGCGCCCTGCGCAGTCAGCCGTTACTGCTTCCGGTCAGCCTGCGGGTGAGTCGGCATGAGGCCGACCTTGTCGAAGGCCACCAGGAGCTCTTTCGCTCGCTCGGTTTGCAGATCGATCGTCTCGGGGCGGAATCGCTGGCGGTGCGCGAGATCCCGGCCATCCTTCAGGGATCGGACCCGGCGCGCCTGGTGGCGGATGTGCTCGCCGACCTCGTGGAGCAGGGCGCGAGTGATCGCATCCGCCAGGCCATCGATGGGGTGCTGGCATCCATGGCCTGTCATGGCTCGGTGCGGGCCAGTCGGCGTCTCTCAGTTGAGGAGATGAACGCCTTACTGCGCGACCTGGAGCGGACGGAGCGGGGCGATCAGTGTGGGCACGGGCGCCCGACCTGGGTCCGCCTGAGCATGGCCGAGCTCGATCGGCTGTTTCTGCGGGGACGCTGATGTCGCAGTGGATGTCCGCCGTAGCGGCCGTCCCCAACCCGCCGCCGGCGATCTTTTTGATGGGGCCCACCGCCGCCGGCAAAACGGGCTTGGCGGCATCCCTCGCCCAGCGCTTGCCTCTGGGTGTCATCAGCGTCGACTCCGCAATGGTCTACCGGGGGATGGACATCGGTACCGCGAAGCCGAGCCGCGAGCTCCTCGACCGGGTGCCCCATCGCCTGCTCGATATCCGTGATCCCACCGAGCCCTACTCGGCGGCCCAGTTTCGGGTCGATGCTTTGCGGGAGATGGCCGATATCACCGCAGCGGGCAAGGTCCCGCTACTGGTGGGGGGCACAATGCTCTACTTCCGGGCACTACAACAGGGCCTTGCGCCCATGCCTGCCGCCAAGCCCGACTTGCGCGCCAGCCTGGAGGCCGACGCCGCCCGCGCCGGATGGGCCGCGATGCATCGTCGGCTGGCCGAGGTGGACCCCGAGGCCGCGGCGCGCATCCACCCCCATGATCCACAGCGAATCCAACGTGCACTGGAGGTCTACCAGCTCACGGGGCAGCCGATCAGCAGGCTGCAGCGCCAGGCACAGGGGGAGCGGCCGTTCCCCTACCGGATACTCAAATTGGTGCTGGCGCCGGCGGACCGGGGCGAGCTTCACGCCCGCATCGAGCAGCGCTTCCGCACGATGCTCGACGAAGGCTTCGAGGGGGAGGTCCGACACCTGTGGTCACGGGGTGATCTGTCCCTGGAGCTACCGTCGATGCGCGCCGTGGGGTATCGGCAGATGTTGAAATACCTTATCGGTGAATATACTTATGCTCATATGCTAGAGCGCGGTGTGGTGGCGACCCGCCAACTTGCAAAGCGGCAACTGACCTGGTTGCGGGTCGAGTCCGCGTGCCAGTGGTTAGGCGAGGGGTCTACCATTACTGACCAGGCCCTGCGGTTGGCCGCTCGGTGGGTCTGACCCCGCGCACTAACGTTGTGATAACCTAAAGCATTCGAGGCAGGCTTTTTGCCTCCCAGTCGTCAATCCGAATCCTTGCCCCACATAATCAAGGAGAACGCTATGACCAAAGGGCAGACGCTACAAGACCCTTTTCTCAACGCCCTACGGAAGGAGCGGGTGCCAGTGTCGATCTTTCTGGTAAACGGCATCAAGCTGCAAGGGCAGATTGAGTCGTTCGACCAGTTCGTCGTCTTGCTCAAGAACAATGTGAGTCAGATGGTTTACAAGCACGCCATTTCAACCGTCGTTCCGCAGCGTAACGTGAAGCTGCAGCAACTCGACGAGGATGGGCTGGAACCTGGAAACCTCTGACCGATATCCCCCGCCCCGATGTCCGGTCGGGGCCCGCCCGAGTTCGCACGTTGTGGCCCTGCCCAAGCTAGCGGTCTCTCCACCGCGGCCTTGGTAAACATGTTGGATCGTTCGAAGGGAGGCGAGCGTGCGGTTTTGGTGCACCTCGATCAAGGCGGCGTGGCCTACTCGGAAGACCTGGAAGAATTCCAGCAGCTCGCCGCTGCCGCCGGGGCCGAGCAGGTCGCGCTGGCGGTGGGTGGCCGGCGCCAGCCCGACCCGCGACTGTTCGCCGGGTCGGGTAAGGCCGATGAGATCCAGCAGATGGTGCTGGAGACCCAAGCCGAGTTGGTGATCTTCAACCACGATCTCTCCCCCAGCCAGGAGCGTAACCTCGAGCGGCTCTTGGGTTGCCGCGTGGTTGACCGAACCGGACTCATCCTCGATATCTTTGCCCAGCGTGCCCGCTCTTTCGAGGGCAAGCTGCAGGTCGAACTGGCCCAGCTGGGTCATCTGGCGACGCGGCTGGTCCGCGGCTGGACTCATCTGGAGCGCCAGAAGGGGGGTATCGGACTACGCGGTCCCGGCGAGACCCAGCTTGAGACCGACCGCCGTCTGATTGGGCAGCGGATCGCCCAGATTCGCAAGCGACTCACGCGCGTCGCCGGTCAGCGCGCCCAGGGTCGCC
>JAEHCY010000381.1 GCA_016880695.1 Chromatiaceae bacterium
CCCACGGGCGCCATCGTCTGGCTGGAGAAGGGCGGCCAGATCGTCAAGGGGCGGGATGCCCGCCCCATCATCCGTAAAGAGCCTCGCGTCGCCGCCTAGCTTGAGGGGGCGATCGCCCAGGCTCGCTCGGGGCGGTTCCGCCCCGAAGCGACAGACCGGGATCGGCGGGCAGTTTTCCCGCTATCCGGAATCCCGGCGGGTAGGCGTGATTACCCGTCCGTCTGTTCGGACGACTGCAACAGAGAGCAGAGCCATGTTCGGAAAGAACGAGCCCAAGCCTTTCAAGTATCCCGGCATTCGCATGGCGATGGACGGCAACAGCGCGGTCATCCTGTGCGAGCGGGAGGCCTCGGACGCGGCGGGTGCCTATCCGATCACCCCCTCCACCCAGATGGGTGAGTATTGGGCCGAGGAGACCGCGCGAGGCCACATCAACATCTCGGGGCGGCCGCTGGTGTTCATCGAGCCCGAGTCCGAGCATGCCGCGGCCGCGGTGACGGCCGGCATGTCCATGTCGGGGCTGCGGGCCACCAATTTCTCCTCCTCCCAGGGCATCGCCTTCATGCACGAGTCGCTCTACGCGGCGGTGGGCAAGCGCCTGCCCTACGTGCTCAATATCGGCTGCCGGGCGATCACCAAGGCCAGTCTGAACGTCCACTGCGCCCACGACGACTACCACTGCATCGACGACACCGGTTTCTTCCAGGTCATGGCCAAGGATGCCCAGGGGGCGGCGGATCTCAACCTGATCGGCCGCAAGGTCGCCGAGCTATCCCTGACGCCCGCGGCGGTGGCCCAGGACGGCTTCCTCACCACCCACCTGATCGAGCCCCTGAACGTACCGGAGCGGGAACTCATCGCCGAGTTCCTGGGCAGGCCCGACGACATCATCGACTGCCCCACGCCCGCTCAGCGCATCGTCTATGGTCCCAAGCGCCGCCGGGTGCCAGAGCTCTGGGACGTGGACAACCCCCTGCTGACGGGGCCGGTGCAGAACCAAGACGCCTACATGCAGGCGGTGGCGGCCCAGCGGCCCTACTTCTTTGAGCATCTGCGCCACATCACCGACTCGGTGATGGAGGAGTACCACTCCCTCACCGGCCGCCGCTACCAGCGGGTGATGCCCTATCGCCTGGAGGATGCGGACTACGTCCTGGTGGGCATGGGGTCGATGATCGTGCAGGCCCGTGCGGTGGCCGATTACCTGCGCAATACCCGCAAGCTCAAAGTGGGTGTGGTGGATATCACCCTCTACCGACCCTTCCCGGGGGATCTGGTGGGCAAGCTGTTGCGCGGCAAACCCCAGGTGACGGTGCTAGAGCGTACCGACCAGCCCCTCGCCGAGGACCTGCCGCTGATGCGGGAGGTGCGCGCTGTGCTCGGCAAGTGCCTGGAGAACGGCGCCATCGGTCGCGGTGAGGGCCTGCCCTATCCGCTCTACGAAAGCTATAAGCCCGCCGATATGCCGCGGCTCTACTCCGGCTGCTACGGGCTGGGGAGTCGGGATCTGCAGCCCGAGGGCTTGATCGGCGCGGTGGAGAACATGCTGCCCGAGGGCAAGCGGCGCAAGTTCTTCTATCTGTCGGTGGATTTCGTGCGCGATCCGCTCACCCCAAAAGAGGAGATCGCCCAGCAGGGGCTGCTGGAGGCCTATCCCCACATCCGCCATCTCGCGCTGCGCGGCAGCGAGAATCCCAACCTGATGCCCGAGGGGGCGGTCACCGTGCGCATCCATTCGGTGGGCGGCTGGGGTGCGGTGACCACCGGCAAGAACCTGGCCATGACCCTGTTCGACCTGCTCGGGTTCGATATCAAGGCCAACCCCAAATACGGCTCGGAGAAAAAGGGCCAGCCCACCACCTACTATCTTTCGGCGTCGCCCTCGCCGATCCCCTTGAACTGCGAGTTCCACCACGTGGACGTGGTGCTCTCGCCCGATGGCAACGTGTTCCATCACTCCAACCCCCTCCACGGCCTGGCCAAGGGCGGGGTGTTCATCATCCAGTCAAGCGAGACCGATCCAGCCGTGGTCTGGGCCAGCTTCCCGCCCCAGGCCCGCAAGTACATCATCGACCAGGGCATTCGCGTGTTCTTTCTCGATGGCTTCCGGATCGCCCGCGACGAGGCCACCGATGTGGAGCTGCAGTTCCGCATGCAGGGCAATGCCTTCCAGGGGGCCTTCTTTGCCGCCTCGCCGTTGATGGAGCGGGTCGGGTTGGATGAGCCCCGTCTGTTGGAGGCCATTGAGAGCCAGTTGCACGCCAAGTTTGGCCGCAAGGGCGAGCGGGTGGTGCAGGACAACCTGCGGGTGGTGCGCCGGGGCTTCGACGAGACCCACGAGATCACCGATAAGCCCCTGGTTGTCGCCACCGCTCAGCCCACCCATAAGAACCTTGGGTTGCCGATGATGTTGAAGAGGCTACCCGAAGGCGACGGCGGGATCTCCGACATCCACCGCTTCTGGGAGCAGACCGGTTACTTCTACAGCACCGGGCGCGGTAACGATAACCTGGTGGACCCCCACCTGGCGCTGTCCCTGATGCCTGCCTCCACCGGCATCTTCCGGGACATGACCCAGATCCGCTTCCAGTATCCGCGCTACCTCCCGGAGAACTGCACCGCCTGCGGCGACTGCTTCAGCGTCTGCCCGGACAGCGCTATCCCCGGTCTGGTGAGCACGCTGGGGGAGGTGTTCGAGACCGCCATCAACCGCATCGAGCGGGGCGGGCGTCCCACCCAGTACCTGCGCCGCGAGACCCGCGGGGTGGAGAAGCGCCTGCGCACCCTGATCGAGCAGGCGGGGGAGGAGGCAAACGTTGGCAAACTGCTCGACCTGGCGGTGCTTGAGCACCTGGCGGGCTCCGAGCTCACCGACCAGGCCAAGGCGAGCCTGGAGCAAGAATTCGGCTGGTTGCTGGAGACCATCGGCGACTACCAGTTCTCCATCACCAAGCCCTACTGGACCAATCGGGAGAAAAAGCAGAAGGGCAGCGGGGGGCTGTTTTCCATCACCATCAACCCCTACACCTGCAAGGGCTGCATGGAGTGCATCGCGGTGTGCGACGACCAGGCCCTGGTCGCCGAGACCCAGACCGATCAGGCGGTGGATGAGCTGCAGCGCCGCTGGGGCTTCTGGCTCGATCTACCGACCACCGATCCCGGCTTCATCCGTATCGACGACCTCGATGACAAGGTGGGGGCGCTCGAGACGCTGCTGCTCGACAAGCACAGCTACAGCGCCATGAACTGCGGCGATGGCTCCTGCATGGGCTGTGGCGAGAAGACGGCGATCCACCTGTTCACCGCCACGGTCACCGCGCTGATGCAGCCGCGGGTGAAACGGCAGGTGGCCCGCCTGGACGACCTCATCAAGCGCCTGGAGGCGCACATTCGGCTCAAGCTCGCCGAGCGCATGGACCTTTCCAACACCACGGCGATCGCCGAAGCGCTGGAGTCCCACAAGGACAAGGACCTCAGCCTGAGCGACCTTTCCGCCACCCTGGACCGCTCGCGCCAGGCCGAGCCGGTCGACCCTCACTGGTTGGGCTGGGTCACCCAGCTCCTGGAGAAGCTCCGGCACCTGAGTTGGCAGTACACCGAGGGCCGTACCCGCCGGGGCCGCGCCGAGATGGGCATCATCAACTCCACCGGCTGCACCTCGGTATGGGGCTCGACCTACCCCTACAACCCCTATCCCTTCCCCTGGACCAACAACCTGTTCCAGGACTCGCCCTCGATGGCCATGGGCATCTTCGAGGGGCACATGCGCAAGATGACCGAGGGCTTCAAGGCCATTCGCATGGCGGAGCTGGAGCTCGAGGGTAAGTACAACCAGAGGGAGCACCGAGGGTTCTTCACCTACTTCAACTGGAAGCAGTTCTCCGACGAGGAATGGCGCCTGTGTCCGCCGGTGGTGGCGGTGGGCGGCGATGGGGCGATGTACGACATCGGCTTTCAGAACCTCTCCCGGGCGCTGATGTCGGGCTTGCCGGTCAAGATTCTGGTGCTCGACACCCAGGTCTATTCCAACACCGGGGGGCAGGCCTGCACCTCCGGGTTCATCGGCCAGGTGGCGGACATGTCGCCCCACGGCAAGGTCTGGAAGGGCAAGGAAGAGACGCGCAAGGAGATCGGCCTCATCGGCATGGCCCACCGCACCGCCTACGTGATGCAGGGCTCCATGGCCAACATCACCCATCTGATCGAGGGTTACATCGACGGCCTCAACAGTCGCCGGCCGGCGCTCTTCAACATCTATGCCGTCTGCCAGCCCGAGCACGGGGTGCCCGATGACGCCTCGGAGCGCCAGTCCCGCCTGGCGGTGGAGTCCCGCGCCTATCCCCTGCTGCGCTTCGATCCCGATCGCGGCGAGATCTTTGAGGAATGCCTCGATATCGAGGGCAACCCGGCGCCGGAGCAGGATTGGCCCACCTACAATCTCAAGTACCGCGATGAAAAGCACCAGGAACGCACCCTGGAGCTGCCGCTGACCTTCGCCGATTTCGCCATGACCGAGGGCCGGTTCCGCAAGCACTTCCGCAAGGCGCCGCCGGAAACCTGGAACGACAGCATGGTGCCTCTGGCCGAGTTCCTGGACCTCGACGCCGATGATCGCGAGGGCAAGTTTCCCTTCATCTGGGGGGTGGACGCGAAGAACCGGCTGATGCGCGTCCTGGTTTCCGAGGAGCTGGTGCGCTCGAGTGCGGAGCGGCGGTCGTTCTGGCGCCAACTGCGCGCGCTGGCCGGCGAGTACCAGAAGGTGGATCTCGACGCGGTCATCGCCCGAACCAAGGCCGAGATGGCCCAGAAGCTCAGCGCGAGCCTGCTGGCCATGGCCGCCGGTGGGGGCGGGGCGCTGATCGATATGGCACCGGCCAAGCACGGCGGCAATGGCGGCTCACCGGCAGTGGCGGGCGGTGCGGCGCAGGACTGGGAGCCGGTGTGGGTGGAGACGCCCCAGTGCACCGCCTGCGACGAATGCATCAACATCAACCCGAAGCTCTTCGCCTACAACGACCAAAAGCAGGTCATCGTCGTCGATCCCAAGGGCGGGCCCTTCAAGGATGCGGTCAAGGCGGCGGAGAAGTGCACCGCCGGCTGTATCCATCCGGGCACCCCCTGGAACAGCGGCGAGAAGGATCTCGATAAGCTCATGAAGCGAGCCGAGAAATATCAATAGGGCGGTCCGGTTCCGGCGACCGCGGGAGGTTGTGACCATGCAGTTCCAGCAAATGGGTTATCTGAGCCTGTTACAGCGGCATAAGACCTTCTCCCACGGGGTCTATCCGCTGGAGCACAAGGAGTTGACCGCGGGCAAACCGATCAAGCGCCTGCCCTTTGCTCCGCTGCTGGTGATTCCGCTCTCGCAGCATCGCGGCCAGCCGGCAGTGCCGCTGGTCAAGCCCGGCCAGGAGGTGGTGCGGGGTGAGCCGATCGCGCGGGCCGATGGGTTCATGTCGGTGCCCATGCATGCCCCCGCTACCGGCGTGATCAAGGCGATCGATCTCTGTCCCACGGCGGCGGGCCCCAAGACCGAGGCGATCTACCTCAAGGTCTACCAGGGGGCCTCGCAGCAGGTCCTCTACCAGGCGCCCCGGGAACCCTCCCTGCTCTCGCCGCAGGAGATCGTCGCCGCCACCCAGGAGGCGGGCCTCGTGGGGCTGGGCGGTGCCGCCTTCCCCAGCCACGTGAAGATGTGTCCCCCCGAGGGC
>JAEHCY010000382.1 GCA_016880695.1 Chromatiaceae bacterium
CGAAAGCCGCCCACCAAGCCTTTCGATCGTCATCCCCGCGTTTAACGAGGCGGGCTACATCGCCGCCACGTTGGAAGCAGTGCTCGAGGCCGCCGACCGCTACCCCGGTAAGACCGAGATCATCGTGGTGGATAACAACTCCTCGGATGCCACCGGCGAGATTTCCCGGTCATTCGGCGTAAACGTCGTTCTCGAGCCAATCAACCAGATCGCCCGCGCCCGCAACACCGGCGCCCGGGCCGCGTCCGGGGACGGCCTGGTGTTCCTCGACGCCGATACCCTCATCGCCGGCGATATCCTTGAGGTGGTGGCGCGCCATCTCGCGAGCGGGCGGGTGATCGGTGGCGGTGCCTGGGTCGAGCCCGACACCGGCTGGTTCGGGCGTCTGGTTTTCAAGTACCTAGTCAACTACCTGCTCGGCTTCCGCAACCTTACCCCGGGGCCGTTCCTATTCTGCGAACGGGCCGCCTTCAAGAAGGTGGGGGGATTCGACGAGGAGTTGTTCGCCGCCGAGGAGTTCTCGTTGGCCCGGCGGCTGAAGGCACGGGGGCGCGAAAGCGGAAAGGTTTGGAAGATCATCCGTTACCGCAAACATCACCGGCTGATCACCTCAGGGAGGAAATTCCGGCGCTTTGGTGGTATGGAGATGGCTATGCGCAACGTCCACCTGCTGTGGAACCCCCACCAGAAGCTCCGCGACAAGAGCCAGTGCCGGTTTTGGTACGACACCCGCAACCGAGACTGACGCAGGCTGAGGCGACCCATCCCGTGATCGCGGCGATGGTGGGCGGAGGTATCTCATGAGGCAAAGTCGGACACGGCCGTGGCTGCTCTCCCGCCGGTCGAGCTGACGTTCTTCTGCGAGCTCGACGGGGCGGCCCTCGAGGCCCTGTTCGCCGACCCCGTGCTATTGGATCGGTTACGCGCTCTGGGCGCCCGCGTGAGCCTGGGAATACTGGACTTCAGCGCGCAACGCGCCGGGGTGGTGCGCCAGCTCAAGCGGGCGGGGATCCCGGTGATCGCCTGGCAGCTGTTGCCCCGCGCGCAAGGCTATTGGTGCCACTCAGGCAACGCCGACCTGGCCCGCAAGCGCTACCGGGCGTTCCTGGCCTGGACTCGCAGCGAGGGCTTGGAGTGGTCCGGAGTTGGGGTGGACATCGAGCCCCCTATCGCGGAGCTCGAGCAACTGCTGACCTCACCGCTCGGGTTCCTCAGAACGGCGCTGCGACGGGGTTGCGGGAGGCGCCGCCATGAGAGCGCTCGCCGGGCTTACGCGACCCTGGTCAGCGAGATGCGCGCTGACGGCTTCGCCGTCCATAGCTACGAGTTTCCCTTCATCTGCGACGAAGCTCGGCTCGGCTCCAGCCTGCTGCAGAGGCTTCTCGACATCACCGCCCTGACGTCAGACCAGCGCGTGGTCCTGCTCTATTCGAGCTTCTTCCGGCCCTTCGGGGATGCCCTGCTGTGGCTCTACGCCCAAAATGCCGATGCCGTGGGCGTGGGGTCCACTGGAGGCGGTGTTGAGCTCCGCGGGGTGCCCGAGCCAATCCCGCTCAACTGGGAGGAGTTGCGCCGGGACCTGGCGATTGCCCGCCGCTGGAGCCGCCACATCCACATCTTCAGCCTGGAGGGCTGCCTGCGCCAGGGATTCCTGGAGCGGCTGCAACAGCATGACTGGGGATGTTCCGCTCGCCGACCGCTGCCCTGGACGCCGGTGGTGGCCACTGTGCGCCGCTTCATGCAGGCGGGCCTGTGGCTTGCCGCGCGCCCTTGGCTCACGGTCACGCTTGTGGGTGGTGGCATCGCCCTGTGGGCCCTCCTCTAGCCGATGGGATGGCCATCGCGGGCGAGGCGGCTTCCCGAGCGGGATTACCCCCTCACCTCGCAGGTTTGACCCTGGGCGTATCAGGATGTGGATGGACCTCTCGTAGCCCGCCGCATTTAAGAATCATTCGCCTTGATCCCATTGACAAGGAATCGACTTTATCGACATTATCCGTAACCTAATTGACACATCGCCGAAAAATAACAACAGACGGCGTATGCGCATTCCCGTGCGGACGCAGCGGCGAGCCGCGAGGATGCCAACGACTTCTCGACCCAGGGGCCGGCAGAGCACACCTCGCTGCCGGGACCGGGGCTTTTTGAGTAGTGCGTAGTAGACACAAGGAGCGGAGATGGGGAATCTGACTGCGGCCGATATCTCTGGGCTGGAACTGGGCGTCTTGCGTTCGTCTGCGGAGGTGCCGGTGCCGAAATACCTCAGCGATACCTACTGGTGGGCGTATCTGCATCCCAACGCGGTACGGCTGTTCGAACGTCAATGGCTGGTCAATGTGATCCTGTGGGGGAACTTTGCCCGCCTGCGGGACCTGGCCCTCGACGAGCTGAGTGGTCCGCTGAAAGGTCGCACGCTCCAGGTTGCCTGCGTCTATGGGGACTTCACCCCGCGCCTCGCCCAGCGGTTGGCGTCCGGGGCCAAGCTCGACGTGGTGGATGTGGCGCCGGTTCAGCTCGAGAATCTCGCGCGCAAGCTCCGTGGAGGAAATCGGGTGGCACTCCTCCACCAGGACTCCACCCGGCTCGAGGCCCCCGACGCCCACTATGACCAAACGGTCCTGTTTTTCTTGCTCCATGAACAACCGGCCGAGTCGCGCGCGCGCACCCTCGCCGAGGCCCTGCGCGTGACTAAGCCCGGTGGCAAGCTGGTGGTGGTGGATTACCACAAGCCGGTTCGCTTCAGCCCTATGCGCCTGATCATGCGCCTGATCCTGCGGCGCCTGGAGCCCTTCGCCCTGGATCTGTGGGAGCACGAGCTGAGCCACTGGCTGCCGCGGGACAGACCCGCCGCCCAGGTGCGCAAGGAAACCTATTTCGGTGGCCTCTACCAAAAGCTGGTCATGATCCGCTAGCACGCCGCGGGCGAGGGATCGCCCGTAGCACCTCGGACCCTCGCCCGCTGCATCCGCCGCCTCCGCGTTATGGGCTCGCCGATCGAGCCCCTTCACGCCTGAGCGATCCGCGGCGGCCTGCTTGACAGCCCCCAGAGCGCGTACAACCCTATAGGCGCCCCCAGGGGGCGCCCACCGCGGGCTCCGTCGCGCTGCTGGTCGATCACCCTATCGCGCGGCCCGGACGTGCCGGTACCGCAGGCCAGCAAAGGTCACGCGAGAGAGTCGGCCGCGCGGTAGGAACGCCTGCTTGTCCCGTTCACCAGGAAGACGCCATGACTGAAATAGAGGGAAGCCTGCAGATCCACCTGCGCCCGAGCGAAGGTGGGGTCGAGATCCGCTCCAGCCGTCCGACCAACCTATCCCGCCTGCTGTGCGGGCGCCCCGTGGCGGAAGTGCTGAGCCGTATCCCGGGGCTCTTCAGCGTTTGTGGCACCGCCCAGTCCTGCGCCGGGGTACGGGCCTGCGAGCAGGCGCTGGGTCGCGCCGCCGAGCCCGCGACCGAGTCCCTGCGCGATGCCCTGGTGCGCATGGAGACCGCCCGCGAGCACCTCTGGCGCATTCTCCTGGACTGGCCCGGGTTCCTCGACGAGCCCCCCGACCGCCGCGCCATGGCCGAGGCCTCGGCGCTGCAACAAACCTTCCGCCGCACCCTCGCCCCCAGCAACGACCTGTTCACCCTCGGTGCCAGTGCCGAGCGCAGCAACACCATGGCCGCTCCGGCGGTAGTGACCAAGCTCGGGCGTTTGCTCGAGCAGTCGGTTTTCGCCATGCCCCCGGAGGTCTGGATCACCCTCGACGACGAAGAATCCCTCAGCGAATGGGCGGCCGAGGGGGAATCGAGCGCTGCCCGCTTGTGCCAGCGGGTGCTGGAGGCCGGCTGGGCGGGACTCGGCCGCAGCGACATTACCCCCTTGCCCGAGCTGCCCGCGGGCGCGCTGGCGGCGCGCCTGGCTGAGCCGGGTTTCAACGCGGTCCCCGACTGGAACGGTGCACCCCACGAGACGGGGCCCCTGGCCCGCCAGGCGCGGCGTCCCCTGATCCGTGAGCTCAGCGCGCGTCACGGTAACGGCCTGATCACCCGCCTCGTCGCCCGGCTGCTCGAGTTGGCGCTACTCCCGACCCAGATTGCCCGTCAGGGGCCCGCCGAGGTTTCCCCGCCCGTCCTGACCCCCGACCAGGGGCTCGCCCAGGTGGAAGCCGCCCGGGGACGCCTGGTCCATCAGGTGGCGCTCGCGCAAGAGGCGCTGGTCGCCTACCGCATCCTCGCCCCCACCGAATGGAACTTCCACCCCCAGGGCGCGGTGGCACGGGGACTCGCCACCCTGGGCGGCGGCGACCGCGCCAGCCTCGATCGCCAGGCCCGGTTGCTGATCAACGCGGTGGATCCCTGCGTGGACTTCCGCTTAGAGATTCAGTAACCGGGGGGCCGACGTGCGATACATCGATGAGTTCCGCCGCGGGGACCTGGCGCACAGACTGGCCAGGACCATCGCCCGCGAGGCCGATGCGGCGCGCGACTACCACCTGATGGAGTTCTGCGGCGGCCACACCCACGCCATCTTTCGCTACGGCGTGCAGGACCTGATGCCGCCCAACGTGCACTTTGTTCATGGTCCCGGCTGCCCGGTCTGCGTGCTCCCGGTGGGCCGCCTCGATGAGGCCATCTGGCTGGCGGAGCAGCCGGGGGTAATCCTCTGCAGCTATGGTGACATGCTTCGGGTGCCCGCCAGCGGCCGCAAAAGTCTGCTCAAGGCCAAGGCGGGCGGGGCGGCGGTGCGCCTGGTCTACTCCACCCAGGATGCCCTGCGCATCGCCCGTGAGAATCCCGAGTGCCAGGTGGTGTTCTTCGCCATCGGTTTCGAGACCACCACCCCACCCACTGCGGTGGCCATCCGCCAGGCAGCGGCCGAGAACCTTAGCAATTTCAGCGTTTTCTGCAACCATGTGCTCACGCCCGCCGCCATTGGGGCCATCCTGGAATCGGTGAAGGTGCGCGAGCGCGGCACCCTCAACATCGACGGCTTCCTCGGCCCCTCCCACGTCAGCGCCATCATCGGCAGCCGACCCTACGAGGTGTTTGCCGAGGCCTACCGCAAGCCGGTGGTGATCGCGGGCTTCGAGCCCCTGGACGTCATGCAGTCCGTGCTCCTGCTGATCCGCCAGCTCAACGAGGGGCGCGCTGAGGTGGAGAACGAGTACACCCGAGCGGTGGTCCGCGACGGCAATCGCAAGGCCCAGGCCCTGGTCGCCGAGGTGCTGGAAGTGGGCGAGAGCTTCGAGTGGCGCGGGCTCGGCCGGATCCCCGCGAGCGCCCTAGAGATCAAACTGGCCTATGGCCGATTCGATGCCGAGCGCCGCTTCGCCATTCCCCCCAGTCACCCCAGTGAGGTCAAGGGCTGTGAGTGTCCGGCGGTGCTACGCGGGGTGAAACGGCCTACCGAGTGCAAGCTCTTCGGAACGGTCTGTACCCCGGAGAACCCCATGGGTTCCTGCATGGTGTCTTCCGAGGGGGCCTGCGCCGCCTACTGGAGCTACGGACGCTTCCGCGGCGCTGCCAGCGTGGGCACCCTCAGCGATCGCGGCTGAGAGGCGCGGCGCGGCGCGAAAACGAGACTGGGTACGGCGGGTAGCGACCCTTCCCGGTCTAGCCGTCACCGATCGGGCACCTGACCTGGCCCCAGCTCTTCGATCACCCGCCCGGTGGCGGTGAAGGAGATGCCCTGGGAATGGGTGGTCACCATTATCGTCTCGATGACCGGCTCGGTGACCTGCGGGGATTCCGCCACCCAGTCCACCACGAAGTTTGCCCCCGATCCACCGCTCGGGTCCCGCTCCGGAATCAGGTACTCCACCGTCGCCATGGGACTGAGCCGCAGGGGGACATCGGTGGCCTCCTTCACCACGTGGCCGGCCGAGTCGTAATAGCGCACGGCGCGAACCAGAATCGAGTCCCGCGGACTGGTATTGCGAATGCTCAGCGTCACCGCCATGAGAAAGCGCTGCCCATCGCCGTAATAAACGTGGGAATAGGCCGAGACGTACACCAGTTGTCCCTTGGCGGGCTCGATCCTGGTGGTATCGGCCACCACCCCCCCTTCATCGGGTATCCGTACCAGCGGTTTGACCTTACCCGGAGGGTAGGTTAGGGGCCTCTTCGGTATCCCGTCCTGGGAATCGCCACAGCCCCCCACGCCCAGAACTACCGTCACCACACCCATGGCCAAGAGTCGATTCATCGCCTGGATTCCCCCTGGGATCAACGCAATGGATGGGTCCGGCGCGATACACCGCTGATCGCCGCTCGCCCGGAATACACCGGTAAGGATAGCGAGGTTTTGAGGTCTTTGGCACCTCTGGCGGTGCCCCCCAATGTCTGCCCAAACTGTATCGCGTAACGCCGGGTTCCGGCCGCGCCCGCTCAGGGCTCGCGCGCGGTGCCTGGCTGGGTCAGGCGCAGGATCAGATATCCCAGGGTGGCCGACAGCGCCGACCCGACCAGGATGCCTAGGCGCTCGGCCCCCAGGTAGGTGGAAGCGGCGTGCTGGAAGGCGAGCGAGGCCACGAACAGGCTCATGGTAAAGCCGATGCCGCACAGCACCGCCACCCCATAGAACCCCGCCCAGGTTGCCCCATCGGGCAACTTCGCCCAGCCGAGTCGTATCACCAGGCCACAGAAGAGCAACACGCCAATCTGTTTACCCAGGAACAGCCCCGCTGCAATGCCGAGGGGCACCGGCGCGAACAGGGCCTCCCAGGTCAAGCCCTGCAGCGACACCCCGGCGTTGGCAAAGGCGAACAAGGGCACGATGAAGAAGGCCACCCAGGGATGCAGCGCATGCTCCAAATGGCGCAACGGAGACTGCTCCGGTGCCTCCTTCGCGCCCAAGGGAATGGCGAAGCCGAGTGCGACCCCGGCAAGGGTGGCATGTACCCCCGACTTGAGCACTGCCACCCAGAGCACGACGCCGACCAATACGTAGGCCGCGATGCGGGCAACATTGAGCAGATTGAGAATCGCGAGCACGGCGAGGGCGATGGCGGCAATCGCCAAGCTGGTCAGCGACAGGTCCCCCGAGTAGAAGACGGCGATGATCACAATCACCCCCAAGTCGTCGAAGATCGCCAGCGCCAGCAGGAACACCCGCAGCGAAACGGGTACCCGGGGCCCCAGCAACGCCAGGACCCCCAGGGCGAAGGCGATATCGGTGGCGGCGGGGATCGCCCAGCCATTGAGCGCCAGCTCATCGCCTCGGTTCAGCGCCACGTAGACCAGCGCCGGCACGAGCATGCCCCCGATCGCCCCCACCCCAGGGAGGATGATCTGCGAGGGATTGGAGAGCTCCCCCTCGAGGACTTCCCGCTTCACCTCCAGGCCAATCAGCATGAAGAACACCGCCATCAGCCCGTCGTTGATCCAGAGCAGCAGGGGCTTGGCGAGATGCAGTGCGCCCAAGCGCACCTCCACCGGGGTGTCGAGCAGGCCGTCGTAGAGCCAGGCGAGCGGCGAGTTCTGCACCAGCAGCGCCAGCGCGGCGGCGGCGAGGAGCAGCACTCCGCTCGCTGAGTCTCGTTTCAGAAAATCCTGGAGCCAGTCCGATACCATTTCTCTACCTCTCGGTTTCCGGATGTTGGGTTGGTGTTGCCAAGGGTGTGAGGAGCCGACTCAGAAACGCCCTGGACTGACGATAGATGCCGGCGGCATTCTCCTCGCGCGGGCCGGCCAGGTTGAGAACGACAACGCCCTGCTGGCTCAGCCACGACCAGACCGCCTGGGGCTCGACCGGCGTGTCGAGGTCCACCCGCAGCAGGGGGCGGCCGTGCTTCGCCGCCATCTCCGCGGTGAAGAGGGTGCCCCCGGAGAGCGGACCCCGATGCAGGATCAGGGTGGCGTCGGAGTCGCGCACGTTCCATTCCGTGCGCTGGGCATAGTCGGCGGAAGGGGTCTCGGTGAGCGGATAGCGCGCGGGCAAGGGACCATCAAGGGCCCGCCGCCCCCGCGGACACCAACCCCCCACCGCCATCCCAAGCTCGAGGGCTAGATCCAGGGCGGCGCGATCTACCCCCGTCTGCCCCCCGGAGACGATCTTGCGCAGGCGGGGCTGGGCGATTCGCTTGCGATGCAGCGCCTCAATGAGCTCGCGGTCGTGGCGGGCGAAGTAGATATCCTCCTCCGCCATCTCCTTGAGGTGCAGGATACTGGGAAACTCCGAGACGAGTTGGGTCACTCCCGCGCGCGTCTACCCCCATCGGTGCATCAGCCGTGGCCGCGGGTGCGCGTTGCACCCGGGCGGCCCTGGCGCTCCGCCAAGCGCTTTTCCATGAACTGGATGGTCATGCCGGCAATATCCTTGCCGGTGGCCGTCTCGATGCCCTCGAGCCCCGGCGAGGAGTTGACCTCCATCACCACCGGGCCATGATTCGCGCGCAGAATATCGACACCGGCGGCATTGAGTCCCAGGGTCTGGGCGGCGCGCACCGCGGTGGAGCGCTCTTCAGGGGTGATGCGGAT
Source organism: Chromatiaceae bacterium (assembly GCA_016880695.1). Classification (GTDB taxonomy): domain Bacteria; phylum Pseudomonadota; class Gammaproteobacteria; order Chromatiales; family Chromatiaceae; genus JAEHCY01. Next base: position 8,464 of record JAEHCY010000382.1, read on the forward strand.
GAGGGTGGCCGAGCCGCCCCGGTGGAGGTTGGAGCGGAACTCTCCTTCCCGGCCCTGTCGCTTCATCGCTGCCACCACCCGATCGCCGATCACAAAGCATCGGATGTCCGACCCCCGGGCCTCACGGATGAACTCCTGCACCAGGATGTTGGCGTGGAGCCCCATGAAGGCCTCGATCACGCTCTTGGCCGCGGTCTCGGTCTCTGCCAACACTACGCCAATGCCCTGGGTGCCCTCGAGCAGCTTGATCACCACCGGAGCACCGCCCACCATCTTGATCAGGTCTTCAATATCGTCCGGTTTGTCGGCAAACCCGGTCACGGGCAGGCCAATGCCCTTGCGGGCGAGCAACTGCAGCGAACGCAGCTTGTCGCGGGCGCGGGTGATGGCCACCGACTCATTCAGTGCGAACGCCCCCATCATCTCGAATTGGCGCAGCACCGCCGTGCCGTAGAAGGAGACCGAGGCACCGATGCGCGGAATGACCGCGTCGAAACCGCTCAGCGCCTCCCCCTTGTAGTGCATCTCGGGCCGATGCGAGGCGATGTTCATGTAGCAGCGCAGCACATCGAGCACGCGCACCTCGTGCCCCCGCTGCTTGGCGGCCTCCACCAGGCGCCGGGTGGAATAGAGCCTCGGGTTTCTCGAAAGGATGGCGATACGCACGGATCAAGCTCCTTTGGCTGCTAGAGGGCCGCAGTAGGAACGACAAGGGGATTAACGATTCGCTGGGCGGGTACCGGAATGCGGGCAAGTTTAGTGATCGGGCTAGAGGAAGCCGCGCGATTACAGGTGCGGGCGGCGGCAGCCCCCCTCTAGCTCCGCTTTGGCAACACCTGGGACCCCGATCCTCATACACCACACTTTAACAGATCCATTACCCCCGGGCAGCCGAATCACGCCTGCCG
>JAEHCY010000383.1 GCA_016880695.1 Chromatiaceae bacterium
CCGGGACCCTCATCATACACCTCGATCTCCGCCCGCTCCCCCGCGCGCCGGGCGGAGACCTCGATCCGCCCGCCCGCCGGCGAGAACCGGGCCGCATTATCCAACAGGTTGACCAGGGCCTGCTCCAGCAGCACCCCCTGCGCCGAGACGATCGGGATGTCGGGGGCAATGTGGACCTCGAGGTGCAGGCCATCGAACGTCCCCCGCAGCCGGCCGATGGCGCCCGCGACCACGTCTCGGATGTCCACCCAGTCGCGCCGCAGCACCAGTTTGCCCTCGCGCAGGCGGGTCATGTCGAGCAGGTTCTGGATGTAGCGGTCGAGCCGCCGAGCCTCCTCCGTGGCCGATTGCAGCAGTCCCTTGCGGTCCTCGGGGCTGATGGCCTGGTCATATTCGAGCAGGCTGGTGGTGGAGCCGATGATCGCCGCGAGCGGGGTTCGCAGATCGTGGGACACCGACGACAGGAGCGCCGAGCGTAGCTGCTCGGTCTCCGAGGCCAGCCTCGCCTGCTCCAGATCCCCCACCAGACGGATACGGTCGAGCGCCAGCGCCGCCTGATCGCACAGGCTAGCGGCCAGCTCAAGCTGCTCGGGACTCGGCCGGCCGCCCCCCAGGGCCACCAGGCCAAGCCTGGCGCGGTTGGTTTCGACCCGGAGAAACCGCCACCCACCGCTCGCCGACACCCCCCTGTCCGGGTTGGCCCAGGCGACGGCAATCTCATCCGCCGCGGGTGACGCCGGCGCTCCGACGCACGAGCGCGGGACCGGCGCTCCCCCGCCCTCGGCCAGCAGCACCACCAGGGGCCCCGGTAGCGACCGCTCCAGGTGGGTGGTCAAGGCGTCGAGCACCTCATCGGCATGGGCGGCGGAGGACAGGCGAGCCCCAAACTCATGGAGCTTCGAGACCCTCGCCAGCGCGGCGCGATTGCTCTCCATCTCCCGGTGCATGCGCGCCGCAAGGTGGCCGGTAATCGCGGCCACGATCAGGAAAAACGCCAGGGTGGCGGCATCGCTGTCGGCCTCCACCCCGAACTCGTGATACGGAAGCGTGAAGATGAAGGCGTAGGCGAACAGGCTGAGCCCGCTTGCCAGCAACGAGGGTCCCAGACCCGCCCGCGCCGCCACCACCAGCACCCCGGTGAGGAAAACCAGCGAAAGGTTGGCGTGGGGCAGCAGGCGCACCACCACGAATGCCAGCCCTACCGCCACGATCACCACCCCCACCGCCAGCGCATAGTCCGGCAGACGCCGGGCGATGGCGGGGCCTGGGCGGTGGGTCGGATGGGGGCTGGCTGACGGGACCATTGGCGGCGGCGGGGGAAAAGCTCGGATACCTAAGTTAGGCGATTCGGCCTTCCCTGTGAAGCCTCCCCCCCGCCGCCCTGGTCCCGACACCCACCAGGGCGGAGATGGGTTCAGCCAAGGGTTCTAGGCTGTTGGCCGGCGCCGAGCACGCGAGCAGGCCGCCGAAACCGAATAATAATAATAATAAAGTAGAAAACAAATAGTAACTTGATTGTCATCTATCGTTAACTTTTATGAAAAATCCCTGTAGCATATCAGTGGGATGCGCGGCGGCATCGCTCGCGGCTCCAGCCCGGCCCGAGGATTCCGATCGGGCCGGCGCGGCACCCTGTGCTGGGCAGGTGGGTACCAGGAATGACCGCGCTCCAACGACCGCCCCGCGCCACTCCCTGACCCCAAAAAAAGGCGCGGGGCGGTCCTTTTCTCAGCACGGGCGGGGGCAGCCCCAGCGCTGCAAGGAGGTTCGGTTCCCTTCGAGCCATCAGGCGGTAACGTTCTAGACGCCTTGGCTACCCGCCAGGGGACGACGCGGGCCAAAACCGCAGCCAAGCGCCTCGATGGGGACATCCTGAAAACAATCCCACAGACAGATGGGCTCGTAAGATTCGGTACGTCCCAGAACTTGCCGGTTGGGCGTTGCTACCCACCGGGCATATCGGGTCCCGATTCCAGAAACCACCCGTATCAACCCAACAGCCGGGCATCCAATGGATACTCTATTAGTACTCACGATAGTGGCCATCGCGGTCG
>JAEHCY010000384.1 GCA_016880695.1 Chromatiaceae bacterium
CTCTCCGCTGCCCAGGTCCACCCATGCGGCGGCGTCCCCGCTCACCCAATGCAGCACCAGCGCCATCGCTGCCACGGCGAGGAGCAGGCGCAAGCTAAAGGGCATCCAGCCGCGCTGCGGGCGATAAACCCGCGCACGCAACAATCCGACGAGCAGCAGGGCCGCGTTGAGACCGGTTGCCAGGGTCGTCGCCAGCGCCAGCCCTGCGTGGGCCAGCGGACCCATCAACAGGAGATTCAACCCGAGGTTGGCGATCAGGGCGACCACCGCGATCCTGACCGGCGTCCGTACGTCTTCCCTGGCGTAGTACCCCGGTGCCAGAACCCGGATGGCGACCGACACCACGAGCCCAAGCGCGTAGGCCATCAGGCTCCGGGCCGACATCTCCACATCGGTGAGGCTGAAGGCGCCGTAATGGAGCAGGGTCAGCATGATTGGCTTCGCGAGGACCAACAGCCCCACCGCGGCGGGCAACCCGAGCAGCAGCACCCAGCGCAGGGCCCAGTCGAGGGTGCGGGAGAACTCCTCCGCCGACCCACGGACGTGCTGCAACGACAGGCGCGGCATAATCAGGGTGCCGACGGTGGTCCCCAGGATGCCGAGGGGAAACTCCATCAGCCGATTGGAGTAGTACAGCCAGGAGATGCTGCCCTCCGCTAGGAACGAGGCGAACAGGGTGTCCAACAACAGGCTGATCTGGGTGACCGAGGCACCGAACAGGGCCGGACCCATCAGCCGCAGCAGACGGCGCACCCCCTCGTCGCGCAGCGCAAGCCGCGGCCGGGGTAACAACCCGAGCCGCCCCAGAAACGGCAACTGGAAGGCAAGCTGCGCGAGCCCCGCGATCAGCACGCCCCAGCCGAGCGCCACTATCGGCTGTTCCAGGCGCGGCGCGAGCCACAGCGCGCAGGCAATCAGCGAGAGGTTCAGGAGCACCGGGGTGAAGGCCGGAACGGCGAAGCGGTGATAGGTATTGAGGATACTGCCCGCAAAGGCGGTCAGTGAGATGAACCCGAGATAGGGGAAGGTCAGGCGCAGCAGTTCCGCCGCCAAGGACTGTTTGTCCTGATCCCCGGAAAAACCCGGCGCAACCATAAAAATCAGGAGCGGCGCCGCAATCACTCCCACGGCCGTGACGGCGAACAGGGCGGCGCCGAGGGTTCCGGCCACACCCTCCACAAAGGCCTTGAGCTCCGCAAAGGGGCGATTCGCCCGGTAATCCGAGAGCACGGGCACGAACGCCAGGGAAAACGAGCCCTCGGCAAACAACCGCCGCAGCAGGTTCGGGATCTTGAACGCGACGAAGAAGGCATCGGTCCCCGCGTCCGCCCCGAATACCCGCGCCACCACGAGATCGCGGACGAACCCAAGGACTCGGGAGGCCAGGGTCCCCGTCGCCACCGCCAGGGTGGAGCGAATCAGGGCCGCCAAGTCGGTCTCCAAGACGTATGCGGTCGCCGCGAAACCGCATCCGGGCTGGGACAACCACGCTGGCCACCCAGGGACAAGGCGCGGCCAGATGCCAGGCCGGGACCGCGCGCTGACGTTGACATTTTTCCGTACCTACCGCAGACTTTGGGGCTTTCCTGGCGATCTAGTTATTTGGGAGTACAGCGTTGGCGAATTCATCGCAAGCCATCAAGCGCGCTCGTCAGGCCGAGCAGCATCGTGCGCACAACACCGCCCGTCGCAGCATGATGCGCACCTCCATCAAGAAGGTCATCAAGGCGATCCAAAGCGGCGACAAGAATTCCGCTCAAGAGGCGTTCAGCAAGGCCATGCCGGTCATCGACCGGGCGGCCGGCCAGGGTCTGATCCACAAGAACAAGGCCGCGCGGCACAAGCAGCGTCTGAATGCCCACATCAAGGCGATGGCCTGAGCCCCGCCACTCAAGGAACCTGAAAAAACCGGCCAACCGCCGGTTTTTTGTTGCCCAAACTCTGCAACGCCCTTTGCCGTAACGGCCCGCGTGCCCCCTCCGGACAACCTTTTCACCGACACCCGGGCACCAGAGAGCGGCGAAACCTTCACGCCGCTCTTGAGCTGCCGCAATGTCACCATCGAACGCATCCTCAGTAGTGACCGCCCGGATCTCCGCCTGTACGATCAGCCCCAGGATGAATGGGTGCTTCTACTGCAGGGGCGGGCCCGCTTGCAGGTCGGCAGCGAAGAGGTGTCCCTGAAGGCCGGTGACCATCTGTTGCTGCCCGCCCATACACCCCATCGGCTGCTGACGACCTCGGCGCAGCCTCCCTGCCTCTGGCTCGCGGTCCACATCCATCCCAAAGGCGACTGACCGAGCGCTCCGCTCACAGCAGGACCAGGTTGTCGCGGTGGATCAGCTCCTCCTCGTCCAGATAGCCTAGGATCGCCTCGATTCGATTGCTCGGCTGGCCCATGATCCGCTGGGCCTCCTGCGCGTCGTAGTTCACCAGGCCCCGGGCGATCTCCCGGCCCTGGTCATCGACGCACACCACCACGTCCCCGCGGGCAAAACTGCCGTCGACACCCTTCACCCCCACCGCTAGCAGGCTGCTACCGCGATCGCGCAGTACCTGCACCGCGCCTGCATCGAGGACCAGGCGTCCCCGGCTCTGCAATTGTCCAGCCAGCCACTGCTTGCGGGCGGCCTGGGAACCCTGTACCGGCGTGAGCAGGGTTCCCACCTCCTCGCCGCGGGCGATGCCTTCGAGCACCCCTGCGGCGCGCCCCGGTGCAATCAGCGTAGGGGTTCCCGAACGGGCGGCCAG
>JAEHCY010000385.1 GCA_016880695.1 Chromatiaceae bacterium
CGCAAGGCCGCGTAACCCGCGGCGCGCGCCGGCTCACCGCAACTCCCCCTTCCCCTTGAGGTACCCGAGCAGGGATTGCCACTCCTCGCCTGCGTAGGTGGCGAGCTGATACTGCTGGATGCCCACGAGCGAGCGCAGGCGTTCGGTGGCGGCGCGGTCCTCGTGGAGCTTCTGGCCGATGTTCCAGAGCTCCTCGACCTCCTCGAAGCCCTCCTTCACCCGTTTTTGCAGCCAGGCGGATTTGTCCTGGTAGAACTTAAGCCGGGTCTCGGCGGCTTGGAGGTCCGCCTCGTGCTGGCGCAGCTTGGCGATGTCGGCGAGGACCTTGGCGCGGACCTCCTCCAGGGCGCGGGTTTCCTCCACCGCCTTGACGGCATGCTCGCGGCGTTCCTTGGTGGAGGTGAGGGGGATGAGGATCTGCACCCCGGCCTGCAGGGTGAAGGGCTGGTTGAAGTAGTCGGTGCCCCCGCCCCCGGCGCGGCCGTAGAGGGCGGTGTGCTCCTTGACCCGGTCCATGACCCCGCCGGGGGGCGTGAACTCGGTGGTGACCACCCGGTGGGCGCGGAGCAGGGGGTTGTTGACCAGGATGAACTCGAGCACCCGTTGCTCGTCCCAGGCCCAGGCGGGCGAGAGGGGCCAGAGCACCGCGGCGGCGGCGAAGAAGCGCCGAAGGTTATTCACGGAGATCCCTCCCAGGGGGGTGCCGGAAAGACGCAAGGGGGGCGGAGGTGCCCGCCAGGGGGATGGGCGTTAGCCGGAAAGGGGGCTGGAAGCGGGTTTGTGGGGTGGCTGGGCAGCGTGAGGCCGATTAACCAGGAGTCTGACCCCTCTGACAGCGGTCTGTCAGCATTGATGGCAGTCACAAATTGGGCATGACGAGTGAAATCGGCTACAGGCATCAAGGGTCCATCACGGAGAAATCCCATTAAAACCATAACGATAGCGGATATTGCCGGGTTTCCCAAGGCGGGTATTTAACATAACGCCAGGCGGCGCGGGCAGGGCGATGGCGAATCCTCCGGGTTCTCTCGCGCTTGCTAAACCGCTCTTGATCTTGAGCCGCCGTAGGCGGCTGGAGGTTTGCGTAGGTTGTCCTCGCGGTGGGCGAGGACTCCTTTTGCCTGCTGTAGGCAGGCACAGGGCACAGGATGTGCCCTGAAGGCCGCGAAGCGGGGCGAAGGCAGGATGCCGAAGGGTAGGTTCTAAAGGGTTTTAGGCGCGCGTTAGCGCGCCACAGAAACCGGAATTTTTTCGCTGGGTCGCGAGTTGTCCACATGCCCTGGGCGTTAAGAACGTTAAGTAAAAATATTAGTTAAACGCGCGCGCGTGTTAGCGGTTTGCAGATTGTTGAATCGTAAGGGAAAAAGTGGCTTTTCGGTTTGCGATATGTCGAAGCGGAGGTTTGCGATATGTCGTGTCTAACCCCCCTTGGCGGTTTGCGATATGTCGAAGATCGGTTTGCGATATGTCGTGCCAATCCACAGGATGGGGCAAGGATCGGTTTGCGATATGTCGTGTCTCTTGCTGGACCTGACGAGACCAGCGGCGGGCGATCAGGCGCCCTGGCGGTGCGGAACGGGGCGGCCTAGAACAGGCGCCGCTGGGGATGGTCCTTGAGGGCCTCCTTGGCCTCCAGGAGCGCGCCCTTGGGGGTACGGGCATAGAAGCAGGCTTGGTCGGTGGTGGCGTCGTAGACGAGCCGGTAATCGGGCAAGTGGTCGCTGGCGGCGATCTCCCTGAGGGTGTGGCGGAACATCTTGAGGTTGCTGGCGGAGCCGCTCTTCTTGTGCAGCAGCCCCAGAGCAACCGTCCAGCGGGTTTGCTGGCCGCAGTGTTTGCGCGCCAGCTCGTAGAGGCGCCGCTCCAGGGCCTTGCGCAGCCGGAAGTAGTCGCGGGAGATGGTGAGCACCTCGCGGCCCAGGATGGCGTTGTAGAGCCACTCCGAGAGGTTGATCTCCATGGCCACCATACGGCCATCCTCGGGGGAGCGCTCGATGATTTCCCAACTGTCGATCAGGCCGAATCCCTTGATGACCCGCACGCCGTTGGTGACGATGTTGGTCTTGATCCGGGTGCCTGAAAGCCGGTCCAGGGCGGCCTTGAGGCCCTTGTAGCCCTCGCCATTGACTTGCCTATTGGTGGCCACCAGGAGGTCGTAGGCGGTCACCCAGACGGTCTTGGAGGTGAACCGATCGCGGTTGAGGGCCTCGACGATCTGGCTGACGCAGTAGATGAGGATGTCCTTGTCCCAGATGGTGGCCATCCCGTGGGCGCCGGGGGCGATCTCGATGAAATTGCCGTTGTGCTCGTAACAGCGGATGCTGTGGTCTGGGCGGGTGGAGAGGGAGAAGAAAGGGTGCTCCATGCTCCCGAGGTCGTCCTTGGGGGCGGCGTCCAGGATGTCGCAGATGAAGAAATCGCGGTTGGGGTGACGGTCCGGCAGCAATGGCGGGGGGTTGCGCAGGTACCCCTCGATGTCACCCTTCTCGACCGCTTCCAAACTGGTCAATAGGCGCTCCTTGAGCTTCCGTAGCTTGTCTTCCTTCGTGCTGCTCATCCGATCGCCTGACCGTGCTCAGAGAGCGGCGTATGCGCCGCTGATCGTAACCGTTTTGCCGACTTAAATCAGCATATATAACAGTGACTTAGTTCCATTTATCGTCCGTTTCCGCGATCCACCTCCCCTGCCAGATACCCCACGGTGGTATCGAGGGACTTGGCGAGGGCTATTGCCTGCTCGATGCGCAAGGCGCGCCGGCCGATCTCCCACTCGCTGATCTGCGACTGGGGTACCCCCACCCGGGCGCCGAGGTCTTCCTGCTTGAGGTCGAGCTCGACCCGGCGCACCTTGATTCGGTGACCTATCTGCTTGCGGATTGCTGTGCTGTCCATCGGAAAAGGGAAAAGGGCTAAATGGGGTTTCCATATCCAATATAGCCCTTACCGATACCAGATAACAGACGGTGGGGCGGTCGCATCCCCGCGTTGCGGGGACCCCTGCTCAACGCCTCGGACGGGCGAGCCGCAAGGCCTCCGTCTCCAGGCGGGCCGCCTCGGCCAGCTCCTGGTTCAGGATCTCGACCCGCTCGGCCATCTCGGCGGCGTTGCGAATGCTCGCCGCGCGGGCGCGCAGGTCCGCGACCCTGGCCACGATCTGCGGGGGGAGGCGCCTTTCTCTCTCGGCCTGCTCAAGGGCATGACGAGCCGACTCGGCCGCCCGCGCCGCCTGGCGCAGGCTCGATCGGCGGAGCTGCAGATCAAGGTGGATGTCCTTGAGCGTCTCGACATCGGTTGCCTCCTCCAGGGTCTCTGGCGGGAGCTCCCAGCCCTGCCCCTTGCAGATACGGATGATGGACAAGCGCACACGCCCACCCGTGCAGGGACCGATGGACGCCTGGTTGAGGTCTTCGCTCAGGGTGTAGGTCAGCATGGCTTCTTCCTCCAGGAGGCGGGCCCGCCTGTACCGGGCCCGCGCCGGTTGCCTGTGGGATGGACGCTCAGGCCAGGGCCTCGATGCCGGCCGCCTGCCCGTTGCCCTTGGATGGCCCCTCACCGGCGGTGAGGATGGCCGACTTGCGCAAGGCGCAACGGGCCTTGAGCTGCTCGGCGTCCGCCGAGGTGAGCTGGGCGATCTCGGCGGCGTTCTGGCGCCACCAGGCGTTGAGCTGGGGAACGCTCTCGATCTTGGGCAGCGCCGTCTTGAAGCGGCGCATGATTCGCTTGCTCTCCTCCGCTGGGTCTTTGCCCTGCTCGAGCCACTCCCGCAGGGCCGCCCCGGTTTCCCGGCTAGGCACGAAGTGGGTGCCGTCGAACAGGCGGGTGCGGTCCTTGGTGGCAGTGGCCACGTGGCCTTCCACGGACAGATCCATCACCAGGGTGAACTCGTACTCGAGGCCGTCGCGTTGCACCGGCGCCAGGCCGATCTTGATGGGCTTCTTCTTGCCGTTGCCCTCGTCCACCAGGTCGTAAGCGGTCTTGGTGCGCAGGGTGGCGATGAGGTGCAGATCGGCCCCGAGGAGGGTGTCCACGAGCTGGTTGTGCACCGGGGTAACCTCGCGCCAGGCGGCGAAGCTGTTGCCGGTGCGGTTGGCGGCGGTGGCCTTGTCGTGCATGTCGAGGATGCCGCCGTC
>JAEHCY010000386.1 GCA_016880695.1 Chromatiaceae bacterium
CCTGCGTCTCGCCCATGCCCTGCGACCGGAGGGGATCTCCTGGCCCACGCGCGACGACGGTGCGACCAGTTTCCGCCTGGAGGATCTGAGCAGGGCCAATGGGATCGAGCACCGGGGCGCCCACGAGGCCCTGGCCGATGTGCGCGCCACCATCGACCTGGCGCGGCTGCTGCGGGAGCGTCAGCGGCGGCTGTTCGACTATGCCCTCACCCTGCGCAACAAGGCGCGGGCCTTCGAGCTACTGGACCTGCGGTATCCGCGACCGGTGCTACACGTCTCGGAGAAGTATCCAGCGGCGGAAGGCTGCATCGCGCCGGTCTTCCCCCTCGCGGCTGACCCGCATAACAGCAATGGTGTCTTGGTCTTCGACCTGCGGGAGGACCCCGCCGCGCTCATGGACCTGGACCCCGAGACGATCCGTCAACGCCTATTCACCCCGGTTCGGGATCTCCCGGAAGGTGTGGCGCGGATCCCCATCAAGACGGTGCGCATGAACCATTGCCCAATGCTGGCATCCCTGGCCACCCTGACGCCGGAGGCGGCGATACGCTGGCGCATCGACCCAGAGGCGGTGGCGCGCCACGCGGAGGTTCTGCGCGCCACCCCCGCGGTAGCAGAGAAGCTGCGCGAGGTTCACCGGGCGGAGCCGGAGACGGCCGCGACCGATCCCGATTTCGCGCTCTACCGCGGTGGATTCTTCTCCGATCCCGATCGCCGCGAGATCGCCCGGGTGCATGGCCTGCCGCCCGAGGCACTAGGCAGCGCCCGCTTTACCTTCCGCGATCAGCGCCTGCCGGAACTGCTGTTCCGCTACCGGGCGCGCAACTGGCCCGAGACCCTCACCGATGCGGAACGGGAGCGCTGGGAGACCTTTCGCCGCCGTCGCCTGACGGACCCTGCCGGGGGCGCGGGGATTACCATCGCGGCCTACCGGGAGCGGATCGGGGCGCTGCGTGCGCAGCACGCGGAGGATCCGGCGAGACTGGGGCTGTTGGCCGAGCTCGATGCCTGGGCTGACCGCTTGGGCGTGGACTGAGCCGTTGTGCGGAAATCGTCGCGAGCGACCCGGGCGCAAGGCGCGTCTCAGCGATATCCTGAGAGATATCCGATAGCTGAACCCGCAGAGTTTGCGCCGTGCCCTCCCCGCGGCGATGATCCTCCAAACCGTAGCTGCAACCGCTTGGTCCCTGGATACGCCTTGCTTCGCAGGTCTACCCGGAACAAACGGATTCTCATCCGTTCGAGCAATTGCCGTTCGTCCCGAGTGGGCGCATCCCGCATTGAGGGACGAAGTAGCTCCAAGCGCCGTTTTGGGGTCGATTTCCAGCCCCTGATGCCCACCGGGCTGGACCGTTCAGCGCTGCTCCGCTCCCCCCTGGGCACCGTAGCGCTTAAGCAGATCGACAATGTAGGGATTGCCGCCATCGCTGGCGAGCTGAAGGGCCGTCTTACCGGCCGCATCCTTGAGGTTGATCTCCGCCCCCAGCGCAATCAACCGCTTGCACAGGAGCAGGTCCCCCCGGGCCGCTGCGATATGCAACGGGGTTTGTCCCTGAGCGTTGCGGGCGTCCACGTTGGCGCCGAATTGCTGGAGATAGCGCAAGGAGTCGCGGTCGGTGAGCCCATCGCGGACCAGCTCGAACAGGAGTGCCTCGGCATCGCGCTCGGCGCCTCGCCGCACCAGAAGCTGGGCCACTTCGGTCTTGCCCGCCCGCAGCGCCACGAAGAGGGGGGTATGGCCGCCGCGGTCGCGCACCTCTAACCGGGCGCCGTGATTGACCAGGGTCTCGGCGATCACCACCTCGCCGTGGGCGGCGGCCACATGCAAGGGATAGTCTCCCGCCGGGTCGGGCTGGTTGACGTCACTGCCCCAGTAGAGGTGGCGCTGGATCTGATTGAGGTCGCCGAGCTGAATGGCCCGATACAGGCTGATGGTGGGCTCCGGGGGCTTGCTACAGGCGGCGAGGACTGCCGCGAGCAACCACCCGAGGAGCAGGGCGAATACCCATGGTTTCCGGGGAAGCGAGGGAGGAAGAGGGGCGTGGATCATGCGGTGGATGTTACGGCGGGCCGGAAAGCCCCGGCAAGCGCTGCGCTGACGCCGAAGCGGTCAAGGGGGCAGGCGTGGTACTGTATGACGCCATGGTTGGCAAGATCCTTCTCCTCCTAGTAGCCCTGGTTGGCGCCTTCTTCATCATCCGTTTCCGGATGCGCCGAGCCGCTTCTTCGACGTCCCTATCCGCGACCGCGCGGGTCTGGCCAAGCCGCCGGTTGCTCCTGTGGGGTGCCTATGCCCTTGTGGCCCTCATGCTGGCGGGCAGCGCCCTCTATCTGTACCTCGACTGGCGCGCCCAGGAAGAGGTGATCCA
>JAEHCY010000387.1 GCA_016880695.1 Chromatiaceae bacterium
CATGAGATAGCGTTCGATGAAGCCCCCCGAGTAGGCCATCCCACCCGCCGCGACCCGCAACGCATTCTCCAGGGGGGTCAAGGGACAGATGGCACCCGAAAACTCCAGGTAGCTCGCCCAACCAACGGCCGGAAGATGCAGCCAGGCGAGCCGCGGCCATCGTAGAACCAGGAACTCCCCGAAAACCACGAACAGGATGAACGCAAGATGGAGCACCAGCACCGCGACGGCCAAGAGGTGAAGAACCGAGCTCATTGCCGCCCCGGTCGCGGGCGGCCAGAGGGTTCCCGCGTCTCCTCCCCGGCGTCCCTCGTCAAGGATGCGCGTGCCCGGGGAGCAGCGCCGCCAGTTCCCGGTGACGGAAGCAATTGCTGGTATGGTCGTTGACCATACCCACCGCCTGCATGAGCGCATAACAAATGGTCGAGCCCACGAAACGGCATCCCATCCGCCTGAGATCCTTGCTCATCTGGTCCGACTCGGGACTGGTGGCTGGCACCTCGGCGAGGGACGCCCAGGCGTTCTGCCGCGGCTCCTCATCCACATACCGCCAGAGGTACGCCGCGAGGGAGCCGAAGCGATCGCGGATGTCGAGCGCCGCTTGGGCGTTGCCAACCGCGGCCTCGACTTTGCGCCGGTTCCTCACGATGCCGCGGTCTTGCAGCAGTTCCCCGATGCGCGCCTCCCCGTAGCGGGCGATGCGCTCCGGATCAAAGCCATCGAACACCCGCCGATAATGCTCCCGCTTCTTGAGGATGGTGAGCCAACTGAGGCCGGCCTGGGCACCCTCCAATATCAGCATCTCGAACAGCTTCCGATCGTCCCGGACCGGGACGCCCCACTCCCTGTCGTGGTAGCTGAGGTACAGGGGATCGCTCCCACACCATCCACAGCGAGTAGGCTGCATCATCACCGCTGCCGCTCCCGCGCATTCGGCGCACGGCCCGCAATGCCGTGGCCACAGCCCCCCGGAACACCTGAGCGCCACCAGATGCGACACCGCGGCGAGAGGGATATGCTTGTGGGGTTTAGAGCGAGATCCAAGCCCCGCCGGGGGGATCTCAGTCCGTATCGAGACACCTGGGGAAGATCCACTGATGAGTACCAATCGCATTATCGCCTTCGTCATGGCCGGTGGCGAGGGCTCCCGCCTGCAGCCCCTCACCGCCTCCCGCTCCAAACCCGCCGTTCCCTTTGGCGCCCGCTACCGCATCGTCGATTTCGTACTGAGCAATCTGGTCAACTCGGGTATCCACACGATCTATCTACTGGTGCAGTACAAGTCCCAGTCGCTGATCGAGCATGTCCGGCGTTCCTGGCGCGGCTCCCCACTGCTGCCCGATCAGTTCGTCACCGTAGTGCCTCCCCAGATGCGCACCGGCCCGAACTGGTTTCAGGGTACCGCCGATGCGATCTATCAGAACCTCAACCTCATCGACCAGCATGCACCGGGGCTGGTGGCCGTGTTCGGCGCGGACCACATCTATCGCATGGACATCAGCCAGATGGTGGACTTCCACCGCGAGCGCGGGGCGGATGTGACCATTGCCGCCATGCCGGTGCCCATCGAGGAGGCGGTGGGCTTCGGCGTCATCGACGCCGACCGCGACGGCCGGATACGGGAGTTCCAGGAGAAGCCCGCGCAGCCCCGCCCCCTGCCCGATGATCCCGATCGGGCCTTCGCCTCCATGGGGAACTATCTGTTTCGCAGCGACATCCTGGTCGAGGCACTGGAAGAGGCCCAACGGCGCGGGGAGACGGACTTCGGGCGGCACGTGCTGCCGCGCCTCCTCACCGAGCGGCGCCTGTTCGCCTACAATTTCTTCGACAACCGGGTGCCGGGGCTCCGGGACTACGAGGCCCCGGTGTACTGGCGCGATGTGGGGAGCATCGATGCCTACTACGCCACCCATCGTGATGTGCTGGGCGCCAAACCCCCGTTCGATGTGTTCAACCCCGCCTGGCCCATCTACTCCAGCAACTACCAGGGACCGGTCGCCCGCATCCTGGGCGGTGAGCTGCGCAATAGCCTGCTGGGGGCCGCCACGGTGATCCACGAGGGCTGCCGCATTCACAATTCCATCATCCGGCGGGAAACGGTGGTAGAGGAAGACGTGGTGCTGGAGGACTGCATCCTCATGGACTTCTCGCGCGTCAGCCGCGGGGCCCGGCTGCGGCGGGTGATCGTCGACCGCCACAACCTGATCGAGCCCGGCACCGTCATTGGTCACGACCCGGAACAAGACCGCACGCGCTACCACATGAGCCCTGGCGGCGTGATCGTGGTGCCGGGCGGCCCGCCCAGCTATTTCGCCCGCCTCCGGCGCGGCGCCAGCTTCGCCTATACCTAGACTGGGGTAGGCGCGGAAACGCCCTCGCAGGGGCACCGGGCACGCTGGCGCGGGCGCAAGCCACGCCGGGCCCAGAGCGCTTTGGCCTATAATGTTTAGTTCGGCAGCCATCCCGCCTATCCCTTCCGGCAACCCCATCGCCCAACCCCATGTTGAAACGTCTCCTGCTCATGCTCGTCCTCGCCGGCTTGGTCTTTGGCGGCATCTTTGCCTGGAAGATGCGCCAGATGGAACAGCAGGCCGCAATGAGCGCCCGCCCACCCCCCGCCGCCACGGTGGCGGTGACCGAGGTGCGGGAGGAAACCTGGCAACCGCGGCTCTCCGCGGTGGGCAGCGTCGAAGCGGCCCAGGGCATCTTCGTGACCAACGAGGTCGCGGGCAAGGTGAGCAGCATCCTCTTCGAGTCGGGGCAGAAGGTGCGCCTCGGTGAGGTCATCCTCCAGCTCGACGACAGCGTCGATCAGGCCGACCTCAAAGGGCTGATCGCCGAGCGCAACCTGGCCGAGATCAAGCTCCAGCGACTGGTCAAGCTGCTGCGCGACCGCTCGGTCTCCCAGTCCGATCATGACGAGGCCAAGGCACAGCTCGACGGCACCGAGGCACGGGTGGCGGCCAAGCAGGCCCTGATCAGCAAGAAGCGGGTCACGGCCCCCTTTGCCGGGCTGCTCGGTATCCGCAAGGTGGACCTGGGCGAGTACCTGCCCCCGGGCGCTCAGATCGTGCCGCTCGACGCCCTGGAGCCGATCTACGTGGACTACAGTCTGCCCGAGCGCTACCTGAGTGAGCTGAAGGTGGGTCAAAGCGTCAGCGTGACGGTGGCGGCTCACCCCAACCGCGCCTTCGAGGGCCGCATCAGCGCCATCAACCCAGGGATCGAGCGCTCCACCCGCTCGGTGCGCATTCGCGCCACCTTCACCAACCCCGAGCACCTGTTACGCCCCGGCATGTTCGCGGAGGTGCAGACCCTGCTGCCAGCACGCAAGAATCTCCTGACCCTTCCGCGCACCGCCATTTCCTACGCGCCCTACGGCGACGCGGTGTTCGCCATCGTGGAGAAGGACGGCAAAACCACCGTGGAGCGCCGCCCCATCACCACCGGGGCAGTGCAAAGCGGACGGGTGGCGGTGGAGGGATTGCAGGCGGGTGACCGGGTGGTGGTGGCGGGACAGGTGAAGCTGCGCAACGGCCAGGAGGTGCGCATCGACAACCGTGTGGTTCCCCAGGAGGGCACGCTGCCCCCGGGCAGCAAGGCCTGAGAGGACCAGGGTCGTGCAGTTCACCGACCTCTACATTAAGCGCCCGGTGCTGGCCAGCGTGGTCAGTCTGCTGATTCTGGTGGTGGGCCTGCGGGCCCTGTTCAGTCTCGAGGTGCGCCAGTACCCCGAGACCAAGGACACGGTGATCACCGTCACCACCACCTACGCGGGCGCCAGCGGCGAGCTGGTCAAGGGGTTCATCACCACGCCGTTGCAACAGGCCATCGCCCAGGCCGATGGCATCGACTACCTTTCCTCCACCTCGGTGCAGGGCCGTTCCACCATCGAGGCGCACATGCGCCTCAACTACGACCCCCATGCGGCGGTGGCGGAGATTCAGGCCAAGGTGGCCAGCCAGCGCAAGGTTCTGCCCGCGGAGGTGGACGACCCGGTGATCGATTCCACCACCGGCGACCCCACCGCGCTCATGTACATGGCCTTCTACAGCGAGACCATGACCCTGTCGCAGATCAGCGACTACCTGCTGCGGGTGGTGCAGCCTCAGCTCCAGGCCGTCCCCGGGGTGGCCAAAGCCCAGCTCATCGGCAACAAGACCTTCGCCATGCGGGTCTGGCTCGACCCCCGGCGCATGGGCGCCCTGGCGGTCAGTCCCACCGAGGTGGAGGACGTGCTCAAGCGCAACAACTTCCTCTCGGGTGTGGGCAAGATCAAGGACCAGTTCGTCGCCATCGATCTTGCGGCGACCACCGACGTGAGCGCCGAGGAGCAGTTCCGCAACCTGGTGGTGGCCACCCGCGAGGGCACCATCGTGCGGCTGCGCGACATCGCGGAGGTGGAGCTCGGCGCCGAGGACTACGACACCCTTACCCTCTACAAGGGCATCCCGGCGATCTTCGTCGGCATCGAGCAGGCCCCGGGGCAAAACCCCCTCGAGGTGGCGAAACGGGTCCAGGCGCTCTTGCCCGATCTGCGCTCGCAACTGCCCGAGGGGCTCAAGGTGGTGATCCCCTACGACGCCAGCGTGTTCATCAGCGACTCCATCGACGAGGTATTCCGCACCCTGGCCGAGGCGGTGCTGATCGTACTCCTGGTCATCTATCTCTCGCTCGGCTCCGCCCGCGCGGCCCTGATCCCGGCCCTCGCCGTGCCCCTCTCGCTGATCGGCGGGGCCTTCCTCATGCTCCTGATGGGCTTCTCCATCAACCTGCTCACCCTGCTCGCGCTGGTGCTCGCCATCGGCTTGGTGGTGGATGATGCCATCGTGGTGGTGGAGAACATCCACCGTCACATCGAGGAGGGGCAGCCACGGCTCCAGGCCGCGTTGAACGGTGCCCGCGAGCTGGGACTGCCAATCATCTCCATGACCACCACCCTGGTGGCGGTCTACGCCCCCATCGGCTTCATGGGCGGGTTGGTCGGCAGCCTGTTCACCGAATTTGCCTTCTCCCTGGCCGCCGCCGTGCTTATCTCCGGGGTGGTGGCCCTGACGCTCTCGCCGATGCTCTGCTCGCGGGCGCTCAAACCCGCGGGGAGTGCGGGCCGCTTCGAGCAGGGGGTGGCGCGCTTCTTTGACTGGCTGGCGGCGGCCTACCGGCGCGGCCTCCATTGGGTTCTGGCCTTCCCGTCGGTGGTGCTGATCTTTGGCCTACTGGTTCTCGGCAGCATCTACCTCATGTTCGTCACCACCCGCAGTGAGCTCGCCCCCACCGAGGACCAGAGCATCCTGTTCTTCCGTGCGGTGGCGCCCCAGACCGCTACCCCGGAGTACAACCAGCTCTATGTGCAGGAGGTGGTCAAGCTCTTCGAAACCGTACCCGAGTACAAGGAAAGCTTCGTCGTGGTGGGCTTTGGCGGCGACCCTACTGCCACCTTCGGCGGCTTCAAGATGCCCTCGATCCACCAGCGCACCCGCTCCCAGGCCCAGGTACAGCCGGAGGTTCAGGCCAAGCTCCAGCAGGTGGCCGGCTTCGAGGTGGCCATCTTCCCGCGGCCCAGCCTGCCGGGCTCGGGTCGCGGGTTTCCGCTGCAATTCGCGATGATCTCGGATGCCGACTACACCGAGCTCGACAGCCTGGCCGGGGCCCTCATCGGCCGCGCCATGCAGAGCGGGAAGTTCATGTTCCTGCGCAAGTCCATCGACTTCAGCCGGCCCAAGACCACCATCGTCATCGACCGCGACCGCGCCGGCGCGCTGGGCATCAGCATGGAAGACATCGGCCGCAGCCTCTCGGTGATGGTGGGCGATGGCTTCGTCAACCGCTTCAGCCTGGCCGAGCGCAGCTACAAGGTAATCCCCCAGGTGGCCCGGCAGTTCCGCCTCGACACCGAGATGCTCAACGACTACTACCTGGCCACCCCGAGCGGCGAGCAGGTGCCGCTAGGGAACCTGGTGCGTTTCGAGGACAAGGTAGAGCCCAGTCAGCGCACCCAGTTCCAGCAGCTCAACGCCATTACCCTCGAAGGGATCATGGCGCCGGGCGTCCCCCTCGGCGAGGCCATGGCCTTCCTCGACGCCCAGGCCAAGGAGCTGTTCCCCAACAACGTCACCTGGGACTACACCGGCGAGTCCCGCCAGTACGCCCAGCAGGGCAGCGCGCTGGTGGTCACCTTCTTCATGTCGCTCCTGGTCATTTATCTCGTGCTCGCCGCCCAGTTCGAGAGCTGGCGCGACCCGCTCATCATCCTGGTGTCGGTGCCCATGTCGATCGCCGGGGCGCTGGCCTTTCTCACCCTGGGCTTCGCCACCATCAACATCTACACCCAGGTGGGGCTCATCACCCTGATCGGCCTGATTGCCAAGAACGGCATCCTGATCGTGGAGTTCGCCAACCAGCTCCAGATCCGCGAGCACCTGAGCAAACGCGAAGCGGTGGAGCGCGCGGCCACCATCCGCCTGCGCCCGATCCTCATGACCACGGTGGCCATGATCGTGGCCATGGTGCCGCTGCTCGTCGCCTCGGGGCCAGGGGCTGTGAGCCGCTTCGACATCGGACTGGTGATCGCGAGCGGTCTAGGGATAGGCACCCTGTTCACCCTGTTCGTGGTGCCCGGGGTCTATCTCCTCCTCGCCCGCGATCACTCGCGAGCTACCGCGGCTGAAGCGGCAATGGCGCCGTCAGCGACGATGGCCGAAGCGCATCGCTGATTGAGCACGGATGGCGCCCTGCGGGGCGTTGGCCTTTGACGCCGTTGCGCTTGTGTTGGCGGTGGTTGTTTATGCACGAGCGGCAAGCTAACATCCCAACCC
>JAEHCY010000388.1 GCA_016880695.1 Chromatiaceae bacterium
CTGAAAGAATCCGGCCGCGAGGTTGGCGGCACCCAGCCCCACCATCTCCTGGTTGGGGTCCACATAGGCGCCGGTCTTGTCGGCATAGGTACGCGACAGCACGCTGGTATCGGCGAAAGAAACGATAGCGACGGCAAAGCCACCCATGAGGACAGGAACGACATCGGCGGGCGTGATCCATGGAATGGCAAAGGCCGGCAGGCCTTGGGGCAGCGAACCCAGCACTGAAACGCCATAGCTGTCGAGGCCGAGCGTCGCGACGAGGACGGTCGCGCCGATCACGGCGATCAGTACCCCCGGCAACCGCTTGCTGCGCTTTAGCAGCATGATCAGTGCCAGCGTGCCGCCGCCGACCATCAAGGCGGTCGAGTTGGTCTTGCCGGCCAGCAGGGCCTGGGCGAACTGCCAGACCTTGTCGAGCGGATCGTCGGCGGCCACCGAGAAACCGAACAGTTTGGGTAGCTGGCTGATCAGGACCGTCAGCGCAATGCCGGTCATGTAGCCGTAGCGGATCGGCTTCGAGAGCAATTCGGTGACAAAGCCCAGACGGGCGACGCCCGCCAGGATGCACAACACGCCCGACACCACCGCCATCATGCTGGCCAGAGCGATGGCGCGCAGCGGGTCGCCGCCGGACAGCGGCAGGACGACGGCAAAGATCAATGCAGCCAGTGACGAATCCGGCCCGAGGACGAGAATGCGGCTCGGACCGAACAGCGCATAGGCGAGCAGCGGGATGATCGTGGCGTAGAGCCCATAGATGCCCGGCACGCCCGAGGCCACGGCATAGGCAATGCCGACGGGCACCAGCATCGTGGTCAGCACCAGACCCGCAGCGACATCGTGGCGCAGCCAGGCAAGCTCGTAGTGACGCAGGGTCTGCAGGCCCGGCAGCCATTTGAGCCAGCCGGCCTGGTCGGCACCACCCTGTCGAGGCGCGATGCGACCCGCTTCCGGGATTGGGTCGCCAGGCTGTGATTCACTCATGGCAGCTTGAGGGGAGGAAAGTCATCGGCACCCGCGGGAGTATCTCCGGACCGGATAGCTGCGGTCAATCCTGGTGAATCGTTCCTTGGCTTTTCCCGGCCGAAGGGATGGAGTTGAGCCGTTCAGGGTCACTATGCAAAGCTTTACATAGCGCCCCGATGCCGAAGTTGGCCGGGTTTAACGAGATCGAGTTCGGTCAGCGCATCGCTTGGTAGGTGCGGGCAGTGCTCGGGGTGCCATTTGGGAGGGCTCTTCTGCAAATGGTGACGCATGCCGGCCCAAGATTGGCGATTTACGGCTGCACGCGGCGTCAGCCATACTCTCCCAAGGCCGGTTGGATTTCTTATCCTTGCTGTGCCGATGAAAAATCTTTCTTTCTAAAGAAAAGGTTCCCTATGACCACCCCGACTACCCCCGTCACCGACCGACTCCCGCTCACCTGCGAAGCCACCATCACCGATGCCCGCGCCGCCATCCTCAAGGAACTGGCCAACAGCGAGAGTAAGACCTCCGCGATCACAGTCGCCCTGGTCGATGACCAGCGCATTCTTTGGGCCGAGGCTTTTGGGGTGATGGACAAGACCCGAGGCCTGGCGCCGACCACGGAAACCCTCTTTTGCATCGCCTCCTGCAGCAAGGTTATCGCAGCAGTCGCTGCGATGATCCTGGTCGATCGCGGGCTGATCGAACTCGATGCCCCACTGGTGCGCCATTTAACCGACTTCCGCATGGCCGACGGCGAAGCGTATCGCGACATCACCGTGCGCATGCTGCTCAACCATTCGTCCGGCTTGCAAGGTACTCATTTTCTCAACGTCCTTACCATGATCCCGTTTTACGGCTACGCCGCCCAGTTTCGGGACGCGCTGGCTAACGAACGCCTGAAGCACGCACCGGGCGAGATGGCTGTCTATTGCACCGACGGCTTCACCCTGATCGAACTGCTGGTCGCTGCGGTGACCGGTCAGTCCTACACCGACTTCGTCAGGCAGGAAATCCTGGAACCCCTGGGTATGCATCACAGTCGCTTCGCCCTGGAAGCATTTGACACCGGCAGTTTTGCCCCCGCCCTGGATAGCGCGGGCCGGCCCGAGCCGCAGGAATATGTCAACGCCTATGCCAGCGGCCTCTTTTCGACGCCGAGCGACATGGGACGGTTAGCGATGTTGTTCCTCAGCGGCGGCCGTCTGGGGGACCGGCGCATCCTCTCCACTGAGGCTGTGGCCGAGATGGGTCGGGACCAGATCGTGAATTTGCCGTTCAACCCGATCACGGACCACTCTGTGCATTTTGGCCTCGGCTGGGACGGCGTTCGCCAAGGCGGACTGGCAGCGGTCGGGGTGACCGCCTGGTACAAGGGGGGTGATGCCGATCATTATCACAGTTATTTAATCGTCGCCCCCCACGAGCGACTTGCGGTCGCGGTTATTCTTACCAACGGCTTGGCTATGGCAACCACCGCCGGCGTCCTGGCCGAGCGTATCCTGCTCGACGCCCTAGCCGAGCGCGGGAGTATCACCAGCGTTCCCGCGCCTCTGGAACCCGCCGCACTGCCAGCCATCCCGGTCAGCGACGAAGACCTGGCAGCCATCGCCGGCCTCTACGCCAGCAGCTATGGCCCGCGCCGGTTGGAGGCCCAGGCCGACCGGACACTGACCCTGCTGAATTTCATCAACGGTCAATGGCAGCCTGCTATCGAGGGCCTCAAACTGCGCCAGGACGGTTGCTGGGTGGCTGAAAACCGTCCGGAATTAGCTTACCGCGTAGTCGTCATCGCCGGTCGCCGTTACCTGGCGGTACGCATGCCCGGCGGGCTCGGGCATTACAGAATGGAATTCCCCGATAGCCATGATCTGCCCGCCGGCCAGCCCCTGTCGGCCCGATGGCAGGCGCGAGTCGGTCAACGCTGGCTGATGGTCAATGACCTTTACAGCGCCTTCCTGGCCCTGGGCCGCCAGTCGCCCCTGTTCGGCCTGGGACAGATCCAGGGTCTGGAGGGCTATCTGGCCGCTTTGGTGAAAACAGCGGGAATAGAACTGGTACAGATCGTGGATCCGCGGGAGAGCGATGAACGGGCCCGCATGTGCCTCAAGATTCCCCTCGACAACGGTTGGGGTCTTAACAATTTGGTGATCGAGGACCGGGACGGCGAGGAATGGGTCATCTGGGGGAGCCTCCGGTACCGTCTACTGGCGACCGTACTGCCTCTGAAACTCGGTCAGAACCGAGTAACCCTCGGCTCCGATGGCCTGGGCGAGTGGCGCCAGTTACCGGCAGCCTCGGACCTGACCATTGCCGAAGCCGGTGTCTGGTATCTCTATGACCGGGAATTCACGCTCCTGGAATATGGCAGAAAGGATAAAACCGTCCACGCCGCCGGGTACAATACGGGCTGGGCCTACCTCCTGGTGGGTGGCGAACCCGGTCAGGATATCCAAGTCCTTACTGAGCGGAGAACGTCACTGGATACCCCCACCTAACCTGGCCTAAGAGAATTACTCCAGAACCCTTCGGAGGGTATCCGAAC